>JASFOT010000190.1:0-5172 GCA_050116375.1 Gammaproteobacteria bacterium
ACACCGGCGCATCGGCCACCATGGCATCGGTGATCCCCGTCAGCCGCGTGATGCCCGCCGGAATGGGTCGTTGCGGGTTCACAAGTGTCTGATACCGCTGCACGATTTCCTCGCCCCGGACCTTGACGGCTGCGAGTTCGGTGATGCGGTGCTGATCTCCGGTCCCGCCGGTTGTCTCCACGTCCACCACGACGTAGACCTGCGCCGGATCGAGGATCCAGCGAACTCGAACCACATCGGCGCGAAAACCGGCCTCTCGCAACTGCTCCAGCCGCAACATCTGGTTGCGCCTGATCTGGTCCCCCTCGGTCTTGATCTCCACAAAACGGACACCGGAATTATCGATCACCAGCAGGTCCGGAAAACCATAGCGGCCGTGGCGGTAGTTCTGGCACATATGACGAAGCACAGAGGCCACGGAGCCGGCATCCGCATGCTCGATCAGCGCAAACATCGTCTCCGCCGTCGAGCGACGCCAGCGGAACAGCCCGTTGGCGGTGCCAAAATACCGGGTGATGGTTTTCAAAAGCTGTCGCTTGGTGGCGGCCGGGTCATCCAGCATCTGCAGCTTCGTCTCGATGGGCCTCCGGTGAGCCCCGTAAAATGAGCCGTCGTTGAGAGAGGACGGCAAGGCCTCGAAGGGTGAATGGAGGGCAGCTGATTCCGGGGAGAACAGCTCATCCCAGAACATCAGCCCGAACAGCGACCTCCAGAGCGTGTTCTCAGAACGAAACGCCCGGTGTCCGAGACCCTCGAAATAACGGATCGCGGCGCGCTCCGGGGAACCGCTGTGCGCCTCGTCGATCTCGATGATTTCAGCGGTTCGCAACGCGTCCGTCAGGGGCGACGTGCGCTTCCTGCCGAATTTGCGCCGATAAAGGTCCCGCGCGAACAGGAATTCCTCGTCACTGCGGGGATTCTGCAGACAGTCCTCGAGATGCGAACGGGCCAGCTCCCGATCCCCGTCCGTCAGCAGCACGCGAACCAGACGCTCCCGACAGGCCGGCGAGTCGCCGCGCGAATACACCTGGAGCGCCGTGTCCGTGCGGCCCGCCTTTTCCAGCTCCCTGCCCATGGCGTGAGCCAGTTTGTCCCGCAGATCCGCCGCCAGTCCGAACTCGGGTTCCGGCCAGTCTTCCAGATCGTTCATCAGGCCCCGGCGAACCTGCTTCCCGGCATCCCTGAATTGCTGCAGTCGAGACGCGAAGTAATACGTTTCCACGGCCTCTTCCCGATCCGCGAACCGGGGTTCGAAGGACTCCCGGAAGGAATGGGTTTGTACCAGTCCCATGTCCCGGAGCGTGAATCTGGACAGTCCCTCCCGGCATTCTCCGAAATAGAGAAAGAGGAGAAACCGGACCCAGTCAGAACGTCGCTGAACAAGCAGGCGTTCCGGGTCGGAATGAGCCATGAAGTCCGCAGGATCGCAGTGAGTGAAGGCGAGTTGGACGAGGTCGTTTTTGGTGAGCGATCGGCTCACCCCCGGCAGGACCGCTGAAAGACAGTCCTGGATCTCGGTCTTGGTCAGAAACCCGAGGACGTCCCGGAAGAGGTCCGATCCCGGAGAACCCACCCAGCCTCCTCTCCGCAGCGCGGCCAGGGGACGGGACAACGGACCGAGTTCCGGATACCGCAGCTTGTCAATCGCAAATATCCGGCCCTTGCGGTTGACCAGTCGAACGTAAAGGCGCTGCGCCGTCGTGTCGAGACGGCCGAAGTCCGTGACGAGTTCCGAATCCTCCCTGGACAGCACATGCTCATAATGAGTCGATACGAACTCGAGCAACTCCAGGAAGTGCTGGTGGTAGTAAAAGGTGGGCAGCTCCCGCTGCCGAGGGACGGAGCGGTCAGCCAAATTTCGGGATCTCATTGCCGCGGAGTTCTTCGTTTCCGATCCTACGACCGTTGCAGGAACGGGGCTCGCATGACCGGCTCAGCCGTAACCATCTGAAGGCTTCGCGGGACGCGCCTCCGGAGGCCGGGAGATCAGCGGACATTCCGGAGATTGGAGGCCAGCACGTACAGAAACTCCAGTGCCAGCGTCGCGCCGGCAAGGGATGTCAGCTCCGCGTGGTCGAAGGCGGGGGCTACCTCTACCAGGTCAAAACCGACGAGATTCATCCCCGCCAGGCCACGAATAATCTTCAGGGCCTGGTCCGAAGTCAGTCCGCCGACCACCGGCGTGCCGGTTCCCGGAGCGAAGGCCGGGTCCAGACAGTCGATGTCGAAGGTAAGATAGGCGGCTGCTCCCCCGACCCGGTCCCGTATTCTGCCGAGAACATCCTCGATACCGTGTTCGTTGACCCAGGCGGCGTCCACTACCTCGAACGGGTGGTCTGTCCGGGAATAGGCGGTGCGGATTCCGATCTGGACGGAGTGCCCCGCCTGCAGAAGACCCTCGTCTTTCGCGCGCCGGAACATGGTGCCGTGATCAAAGTCGCCCCCTTCTCCATAAGTATCGGTATGGGCATCGAAATGAATCAGTGCCAGGGGGCCGTAACTCTGGACGTGGGCCCTCAAAAGGGGCAGGGAAACGAAATGATCACCCCCCAGCGTCACCAGCCTCTTGCCGGTCCGAATGATGTCCCCGGCCCGGGCCTGGAGACGGCGTGTGAACCCCGCCGGATCACCGGTGGGCACTTCGACGTCGCCTGCGTCCTCGACCCTGAGTTCGTCGGTCAGTTCGAAGTCCCAGGGCCAGCGCCGCCCCTCCCAGACCAGGTGGGCCGAGGCATTGCGGATGCCCAGTGGACCGGAGCGCGTCCCTGCACGGCCGGTGGTCGCAAGATCGAAAGGCGCTCCCATGATGAGAGCATCCGCGCCCGAGGCAGCCGGGTCGTCACACCGGGGAAACCGCATGAAGGTGGGGGCACCGGTGTAAAGGGGCGAGTCGATGGACATCCCGCTGTCTCCGTTGGTCTGCACAATGGCGTGGGATTTCGTCGCGAGGATAGCACCGCCGCAGAATGCGGGCAGCACCCGGGCGGGAGGAACGCCGGCCGAATCCAGGTCGGCAGTCGAGATCGAACCCGAATGCATGCGACGCAAGCGTGATTTTCCGGAGAAAACCTGCGCCGTCTGTGACCGTCCCTTTGCCTGGAGACGCAGATGGGCGCGCTGCTGGGCCGAGGTCAGGTACTGCTCCCGGCGTTGCCGCAGCAGGCGATCCGTTGATGCCGGGTCTCGACATGCATAAGCCCGGCGCGGTGGAACCGGGGCCGGGTCAGGAATCGGTCTGGGACTATCCCAGACCGCCGAGGCTGGAGTCCGTGAGTGATCGCCTGCGAGTGATTCACGCCGGCCAGCTCATCGCCGACACCCGGCACGGGTATCGGGTGCTGGAGACCAGCCATCCCCCGGTCTACTACTTTCCACCGGCGGACGTGCGGCGAGAATTCCTGCAGCCCGCGCCCGGGCAGTCTTTCTGCGAATTCAAAGGCATCGCCCGTTACTGGAGCGTCGATGTACACGGGCAGCGATCGGAAAAGGCCGCGTGGAGTTATGAAGCTCCCGCCGCACCCTTCCTGCTGATTCGCGACCACTTCGCTTTCTACGCGTCCCGGGTGGACGAATGCCGGGTCGGCGACGAACGGGTTATCCCTCAGCCCGGCGACTTTTATGGCGGCTGGATCACGTCGCGGATCGTGGGCCCCTTCAAGGGCGGCCCCGGCACGGTCGGCTGGTAACGAAAACCGGATTCCCGGCAAAGAGGGTCGGTCCGGCTCGCGGAAAGGCACAGTCTGGTCTCGCCGGGATCACGGACCGGCGGGCCTCCGGCCCGGGAAAACAACATCTGGAGGAATGACTCATGGAAACACTCCCGTACCGGGTGCGAACCAGAACCGGCAGCGTTTACGACTTCGAGTTCCCTCTTCACGGGGAGACAGGGAATCCCGAGATGGTCGGACGTTTGGTATCCGGATTTCTTGACGTCATTGACCGGGAACTGGCAACGCCCGTTGATGCGAGCAACGGTGACGTGCTACAGGCCATTGCAATGGCCATGGCCTGCCGCGCCAGAATGATTCACGCCGAACCCGGGACGGTTGGCGATCTTTGCAGGACACTGCTCGCGACCGCCCTGGACGCGGCCGCAAAGGCGGGCGACCGTTCCCCGGCGACCGGACACGCCTGACCATCTACCTCGTTCCGGGATCGGCAGCCTGCCGCGATGAGCCTGCATCCGGGCCTCCAGGCCATCGGGAGACTTCTCTGTGAATCGACAAATCTCTCGCGGTGTCTCATGATCGGGCCCGCGTGAGGATCGTTGGAGCGGGGATGTCTTTAGTCGCGGAACTGAAGAGGCGCAATGTCTTCAAGGTCGCTTTCCTGTATGCGGTGGCAGCGTGGCTGACCCTGCAGGTGGCGGATCTCCTGTTCGAGGCCCTGGAGTTGCCCGCGAGCTGGCTGAGGCTGGTTCTGGCCCTGCTGATCCTGGGCTTCCCGTTTGCCGTCATTTTCTCCTGGGTGTTCGAGATGACACCGGAGGGCCTGAAGCGGGAAAAAGACATCGATCGCTCCCGGTCCATCACGGCGGATACCGGTCACAAGATCAACATCCTGATCGCCGTTTTGCTGGTGCTGGCAATCGCGTCAGTGGCCATCGACCGGTTGGTCCCGGAGAGGACAGGCCCCGAGCAGCCGGTCACCGAGGAAACAGCGACAGATACCGAAGCGGATACGAGTGTGCTGGTCGCGCAAAAGTTCGCGCCGGCCCCGAACCGTTCCATCGCCGTTTTGCCGTTCGTGAATATGAGCGGGGATCAGGAAAACGAGTACTTCGCCGACGGCCTGTCCGAGGAGATTCTCAATTTTCTGGCCGGAGTCCCGGATCTTCAGGTCACGGCAAGAACTTCTTCCTTCCAGTTCAAGGGCAAAAACATGGATGTCCGGGAAGTGGCCGAGGCCCTGAATGCAGCCCACGTCCTGGAAGGCAGCGTGCGCCGGTCCGGAGACCGGGCGCGTATCACGGCCCAGCTGATCCGCGCCTCCGATGGCTACCACCTGTGGTCCGAGACCTACGACCGTACCCTGGAGGATACCTTCGAGGTTCAGACGGACATCGCCGAAAGCGTGACCCGGGCCCTGGGCGTTGTCATGGATGCATCGCAGCGGCAACAGATGCTGGCTGCGGGCGTCCGCGACGTCGAGGCCTTTATCGCGTTCCAGAAA
>JASFOT010000191.1:0-5159 GCA_050116375.1 Gammaproteobacteria bacterium
GTGGTCATCGTCGCACCTATATCGGCTCCATGCCCGGCAAGATCATCCAGAACATGTCACGGGTGGGGGTCCGCAATCCCCTGTTCCTGCTGGACGAGATCGACAAAATGTCGATGGACTTCCGGGGAGACCCGTCGTCCGCCCTGCTGGAGGTGCTGGATCCGGAACAGAATTCCGCGTTCAACGACCACTACCTGGAAGTGGATTTCGATCTGTCGGACGTGATGTTTATCTGCACGGCCAACAGCCTGAATATCCCGGCTCCGCTGCTGGACCGAATGGAAGTCATCCGGCTGCCGGGGTACACGGAGGACGAGAAGACCAATATCGCGCTGCGTTACCTGGTGCCCAAGCAGATGAAGCAGAACGGGCTGAAAGAGAAGGAGCTGCAGCTTTCCGAGAGCACCATCCGGGATATCGTCCGCTACTACACCCGGGAGGCCGGGGTGCGGAACCTGGAGCGGGAGATCGCCAAGATCTGCCGTCGGGCCGTGCGGACCATGCTGCAGGATCCCAAGCGCAAGCGGGTCGCCGTGCGTCCTTCCAGCCTGGAAAAATTCCTCGGCGTGCGCCGGTACCGTTACGGCAGGGCGGAGGAGGCCAACGCCGTCGGCCAGGTGACCGGCCTGGCATGGACCGAGGTCGGGGGCGAACTCCTGACCATCGAGGCCGCCGTCGTGCCCGGAAAGGGCAAGCTGATTCACACGGGTCAGCTCGGCGACGTCATGCAGGAGTCCATCCAGGCGGCCATGACGGTGGTTCGCAGTCGGGCCGGCGTGCTGGGTGTCGCTGAGGACTTCCAGACGACCAGCGACGTTCATATCCACGTGCCGGAAGGGGCCACGCCCAAGGACGGACCGAGCGCAGGTATCGGTATGTGCACGGCACTCGTGTCAGCGCTCACGGAAATTCCGGTGAGAGCCGAAGTTGCCATGACCGGAGAGATTACGCTGCGAGGCGAGGTGCTGCCGATCGGCGGTCTGAAGGAAAAACTGCTGGCGGCCCATCGCGGCGGAATTTCCACTGTCCTGATTCCTGAAGAAAACCGCAAGGACCTCGTGGAGATTCCGAAGAACATCAAGGATGCCCTTGATATTCGTCCGGTCAAGTGGATCGATCAGGTGCTGGAAGTGGCTCTCGAGAGGATGCCGAATGTGGCCGCCGGCGAGCCGCCGAAGGCAGCCCCGCCGGCCAAATCGGGCGAGACCAAGCCCGGCGAGAAAGAGGGAGTGACGGCCCACTGAGAGCGATCCTGTCAGCCGGTCGGCGCCGGCCGGGATCCGTTATGCGGGTTGACATAATCTGGACTCCCGGGAGCTTTGTTGACAGTCCAATTTTTGCACTGGTATAAGGTCGGCTCCCGTTGCCTCATCCTTGAAGACCCGCATCGCGGGCTCTGATCGTCCAGACGTCGACCGGGCACAAGAAAGACAACATCCGGGCGGAGTCTGCTGACGTTATGGTTAGTTGGCAGACCAGTAAGGGGGAGTCGTGGCCACGTGCCGTGGCTCGCAGGGAATCAACAAACTAGCAAAATAGGTAATTCGATGAACAAGGCAGAATTGATTGATGCCGTGGCGGCTGCGGCCGACCTGTCAAAGAGCGATGCAGCGAAGGCCGTCGAGGCCGTGACGAGCACCATTGCGGGCACCCTGGGCCGGGGCGACCAGGTGGCCATCGTGGGCTTCGGAACCTTCCAGGTAAAACACCGGGCAGCCCGTGAAGGACGTAACCCCAAGACCGGCGAAACCATCCAGATCAAGGCCACAAATGTGCCCTCGTTCAAGGCTGGCAAAGCCCTCAAGGATGCCGTAAACTAGCGCGCCTTCCAGCGCCGGGTGCTTAGCTCAGCTGGGAGAGCGTCGCCCTTACAAGGCGAAGGTCGAAGGTTCGATCCCTTCAGCACCCACCAGCAAAAGGAGCGGTAGTTCAGCTGGTTAGAATACCGGCCTGTCACGCCGGGGGTCGCGGGTTCGAGTCCCGTCCGCTCCGCCACTTAATCGGGATAGGGCGCCTTCGCGGCGCCCTTTCTTTTGTCAGACGCCTTCCGAGGAAAGCCGAACGAAATGCTGCAGAAGATCAGAGAGAAGATCACCGGCTGGGTCGCGGGCATCATTCTGGCCCTCCTGGCCTTTGTGTTCGCGGTCTGGGGAATCGACATCGGTTTCAGCAACCAGTCCGTGGCGGCCGTGGTCAATGGTGACAAGATACCGGTGGGGCCGGTCCGGCAGGCGGTCCAGAACCAGATGGCCCAGTTTCAGCAGGCCTACGGTACAGAAGTCCCCGAGCTGATCGAGAACCAGGTCACCGAAAGCGTGGTCGAGAGCTTCGTGACCAACCGTCTGCTGCTGCAGCGGATCCGCGAGGAAGGCTACCGGGTCAGCGACGCGGCCCTGACCGAGAGCATCACGGAGATCCCGGCCTTTCAGGTAGACGGTCAGTTCTCCATCGACGCCTACCGGGCCATGCTCGCCAACGTCGGCTACTCGCCGACGCTTTTCGAGGCAGAGCAGCGCCAGAACATGGAAATCGCCCAGCTGCAGGAAGGCATTCTCGATAGCGCGTTTGCGACCCCCGAGGAACTCGACCGTCGTATTCGGGTCACCCGGGAACGTCGAGAGGTGGCATGGCTGATTCTGCCGGCCGAGCGTTTCCTGCAGCAGGTCGAGATTTCCGACGAGGCAGTCGCCGCCGAATACCAGGCGCATCCCGATCGTTACATGAATCCCGAGTCCGTGGACCTGGAGTACGTGGAAATCCGGCTCGACGACATCATTCCGGAAGTGACGGTAACGGAGCAGGATCTGCGGGAGTTTTACGACATCGAGTTCAGCCGCGACCCGCAGATGTTCAGCGTACCGGAGCAGCGCCGTGCCCGGCATATCCTGGTGGCCATCGACGACGATACGGATGAAGGGGAGGCCCTGGAAGAGGCGCAGGTTCTGGCCGAGCGGGTCAAGGGCGGCGAAGATTTTGCGGCGGTTGCCAGGGAGGCCTCCGACGACTCCGGATCGGCGGAGCTGGGCGGCGATCTGGACTGGGTGGAGCAGGGCATGATGGTAGCCCCCTTCGAGGAAGCCCTGTTCTCCATGGAGGAGGGCGAAATCAGTGATCCGGTGCTCAGCCCCTTCGGCTACCACGTGATCAAGCTCGAGGAGATCCGGTCCGGAGACGTGAGGACGTACGAACAGGCGCGAGCCGATCTCGAGGTCGAGTATCGGAACCGCAAGGCCGAGGATCTCTACTACGACCGGGCAGAGCGCCTGGCGGAACTCGCATTTGAAAGCCCCGACAGCCTGCTGCCTGCGGCCGAGGAACTGGATCTGGAGATCAAGCGGATCGATCGGCTTGGACGCAGCGGCGGCGAAGGGCTGGCAGCCGATTCCCAGGTGATTTCGGCAGCGTTCAGTGAGCCGGTCATGGCGGACGGTGAGAACAGCGAGCCTATCGAGCTCGAAGACGGTCACGCCGTGGTCCTGCGAGTGGACGCCCATCACGATGCGGCTCCCAGGCCGCTGGACGAGGTGCGTGATGAAATCCGGGCCCGGCTACAGCGGGAGGCCGCCCTGGAGCGGTCGGCAGAACTGGGGGCGCAGGTCGTGGAGCGGCTGGAGGCCGGGGAGGCGCCCGAGACCGTGGCCCGGTCGGTGGACGCGGAGTTCAGTGCGGCCCGTGAAATCGGCCGCGACTCCGGAGATCTGCCACCTGCGCTGAGACAGGCGGCGTTTGACGCCCCATTCGAAGGCGGCACCCGGGTCGGCGGTGTCAGCCTGGCTGACGGGTCCTACGGCGCCTGGATACTGAGCAATGTCATCCCCGGCGACCCCGGGGCCCTGACCGCCGAGGAGCGGGAGCAGATCAGGCAGCAGCTGGCCCAGGCTTCGGCCGGCGCCGACCTGAACGGTTACGTCGGCGAGCTTCGCCAGTCCGCCACGGTCGTCATCAACCGCGAACAGTTCGAATAGTTTTCGACGGGCAACGCGCCGCGGAAGGCGGCGGGGTCCGGCACGGACCGGCAAGACGCTGAGGGCATGACCAGACTCAAGCTTCACTGGCAAATTCTTATCGCGATTGTCCTGGCCGCGTTCGTCGGCTGGATCGGGGGGGGCGATCCGGCCATTTTCGGGCTTCCGCTGGTACCGGCCTATGATTTCGTCGGTACCCTTTTCATCAACGCCCTGAAGATGCTCATCGTGCCGTTGATCATGTCCTCGATCATCGTCGGCGTGGCGGGCATCGGTTCTTCCGGTGACCTGGGAAGGCTGGGAGGGAAGACGCTGGTCTACTACATGGCCTCGTCGCTGCTGGCCATCCTGGTGGGGCTCGCGCTGGTGAACCTGACCCAGCCCGGTATCGTGAACGGAGAGCCGGCTCGCGATCTGCTCGCCCTCGATGCGGATACCGGCGCGGTGGCCGAGAAAGTCGGCGGCGCCGGGGCCGGCGCCCTGGCGGAGATATTCCTGCGAATGGTGCCCACCAACGTGGTCAGCGCGGCTGCGGAAGGCCAGATGCTCGGTCTGATTTTCTTCAGCCTCCTGTTCGGCTTTTTCATGACCCGGGTGAATCACGAAACCGCGGAGACCCTGTACGACTTCTGGGATGCGGTCTACAGGGTCATGCTCCGAATGACCGAATGGGTCATGCTGTTCGCGCCCCTGGGCGTGTTCGGGCTGGTGGCCAAGACCGTGGCCAGCACCGGCTTCGACGCCGCGGGGCCCCTTGTGGTGTTCGCGCTGACCGTTCTGGCGGCCCTGGCCGTCCACGCGCTGGTGACCCTGCCGATGCTGTTGCGATTGTTCGCGCGGGTGCGCCCCTACCGGTTGTTCGACGCCATGGCGCCGGCATTGATGACGGCATTCTCCACGGCCTCGTCCTCGGCCACGCTGCCGATCACCATGGAGAGCCTGGAGAAGAACGCGGGTGTCTCGAATCGCACGAGCAGCTTTGTCCTGCCCCTTGGCGCCACCATCAACATGGACGGCACGGCGCTGTACGAATGCGTCGCGGCCATGTTCATCGCCCAGGCCTACGGGCTGGAGTTGTCGTTCGGGGTCCAGTTGACCATCGTGGTGACGGCCCTGATCACCTCCGTCGGCGTGGCGGGTATTCCATCCGCATCCCTGGTCGCCATCGCCATTGTACTGACAGCCGTCGGTCTG
>JASFOT010000192.1:0-5139 GCA_050116375.1 Gammaproteobacteria bacterium
CTGGTGCTGTCCGCCGTTTTTCTGCCGGTCGCCTTCCTCGGCGGCATGACGGGGACGCTTTACAAGCAGTTCGCCGTCACGATCGCAATCTCCGTGACCATCTCCGGGCTCGTCGCCCTGACTCTGTCCCCGGCTCTCGCCGCGCTGATCCTGAAGCCGGGCAGCCACGAGAAGAAAGGCTTTTTCCTCTGGTTCGAGAACAGCTTCACCTGGGTGACCGACCAGTACGTGAAGGGGGTTCACTGGCTGATCCATCACCGCGCAATCGGCGTTGGGCTGTTTGCCGCGACCCTGGCAGGCGTCATTGCCCTTTTCCGGATTCTTCCCGGCAGCTTCGTGCCCGTGGAGGACCAGGGCTATCTCTTTGGCGTGTCGCTGATGCCGGACGCGGCCAGCCTCGAGCGCACGACGACGGCAGACGACAAGGCGACAAAGGCCATGATGTCCCATCCCGCGGTTTCCGATGCGGCCCAGATCGATGGCTTCAGCCTGATCGATAGCCAGTACAAGACCAACGCCGGACTGCTTTTCTTTACCCTGAAACCGTATGAGGAACGGGAAGATCCATCGCTGTCGTCGTTTGCCCTGGTCGAGGATTCCCGGCGATTGCTTGGAAGCATCAAGGACGGCTTCATCTTTGCGGTCAATCCGCCTTCCATCCCCGGTCTTGGGACTACGGGAGGATTCGAGTTTTATGTGCAGGACCGGGCCGGCGGAAGCCCCCAGGCGCTTCAGGAAGTCGTGGGCAAGTTTATGGCGGCGGCGCGAAAGCGACCGGAGCTCACCAGTCTGTCGACCACGTTCTCGGCCAGCGAACAGCAGCTGTACCTGGACGTTGATAGAGCTCGCACCGAGTTGCTGCAGATCCCGGTGGAGGATGTCTACACGACGCTGCAGGCCTATTTCGGTTCCCTGTATATCTCGCAGTTCACCGAGTTCGGCAGAATCTGGCAGGTGATCATCCAGGCGGAGCCGGAATACCGGGACGACCCGGCGGATTTCGAGAATATTTATCTCAAGTCGAAAGACGGTGAATCTGTTCCGCTTTCGGCCGTGGCCACGGCACGCTATATCGCCGGACCCAACGTGCTGCCGAGATTCAATGCCTTTCCGGCCGCGAAGATCTCGGGCAACCCGGCCAGCGGCTTCAGTTCCGGCCAGGCTATCGCGGCCATGGAGGCCGTCGCCGGCGAAGTCCTGACGGAAGGCTTTGGTTTCGAGTGGTCCGGCCAGGCCTACGAGGAGAAGAAAGCCGGCGGGACCTCAACCACGGCCTTCATCTTCGGCATCATCATGATCTTCCTGATCCTCGCCGCGCAGTACGAGAAATGGTCGTTGCCCTTCGGTGTTCTGCTGGCTGTACCCTTCGCGATCTTCGGCGCGTTGCTGATCACCTGGGGACGCGGTCTTGAGAACGACGTCTATTTCCAGGTCGGACTGGTGACCCTGATCGGGCTGTCGGCCAAGAACGCCATCCTTATTACCGAATTCGCCGTCGAGTATTATCGCGGCGGAGCATCACTGGAAGAGGCGGCTGCCGAGGCGGCGCGGGTGCGGCTACGGCCAATTGTCATGACCTCCATGGCGTTTATCCTCGGCTGCGTGCCCATGGCGATCGCGACAGGGCCCGGCGCCAACAGCCTGCACGCCATCGGCACCGGCGTGATCGGCGGCATGCTGGCGTCAACATTGATCGCCTCCTTCTTCGTTCCCATGTTTTTCGTGATCCTGGAGTCGCTGACCGAGCGGGGCAGTTCGGGAAAGAACACCGAAGGGACAGAGCCGTCCGGCGCATCGGCCACCGATGCTGGAGAACACTGACGTGCCGACCCGTCTGACAAGAGGACTGGCGATGTCCGTAGCCGCGGCTGTCCTCGCCGCATGTGCGGTCGGTCCTGATTACGAGCGGCCGGATATCGACATGCCGGACGCCTGGCGGGTGGACTACGCGTCCTCGGCGGAACTGATCAACAAGCCCTGGTGGCAATCGTTCCGGGACCCGGTACTGGACGAGTTGATCGAGATCGCGCTGCAGGAGAACCAGGACATCAGAATCGCCGCGGCCAGGGTCGAACAATTCCTGGGAGCGCTGCGATCCACCCGGTCCCGGTTCTTCCCGCAGGCCGACTACTCCGGCACCGCAAGTCGAAACCGCGTTTCTGAAGAAGGATTCGTCGCGTCTCCCAGTGCGGATCCCTATTTTACGCAGTACGAGGCGGCGGGCGGAGCGGCCTGGCAGATAGATCTTTTCGGGCGCATTCGGCGACAGACCGAGGCGGCGCAGGCGCGAGTCTACGCGACCGAGCAGGCTCGCCGCGGCGTGATCCTTTCGGTGGTCACGGCGGTAGCCGCCAGCTACGTCAACCTGCTTAGCATTGACCGCCAGCTGGAAATATCGCGGGCGACCCTCGACAACTATGCCGGCACGCTGAAGATTTTCGAGATGCGCTATTCCGGCGGTGTAGTCTCAAAAGTGGAGTTGTCTCAGGTTCAGTCGGAATACGAGCGCGCCCGCGCGCAGGTACCGAATCTCGAGGCGCAGGTAGAGGCCCAGGAAAACCTGATCTCTATTCTGCTTGGCCGCGATCCCGGTCCGATACTTCGGGGCAGCAAGATCGGTGACCTGGCGCGACCGGGCGTCCCGTCCTCCCTGCCGTCCTCCCTCCTGGATCGCCGACCGGATGTGGTTCAGGCAGAGCAGAGCCTGATCGCGGCGAATGCGGACATCGGCGCCGCAAAGTCTCTCTACTACCCCAGCATCTCGATCACCGGCGATTACGGCGGAGCCAGCGAGGATCTGAACGATCTGCTGGACTCATCGGCGAGGCAATGGAGCATTGCCGGCAATATCACCGGACCGATTTTTACGGCCGGTGCAATTGCGGGGCAGGTCCAGTCTGCGGAAGCGGCCAGGGAGGCTGCGCTGCAAACCTACGAGCTGACTGTCCTCAACGCCCTCCGGGAGGTGAACGACGCCCTGATCGCCAGCCAGAAGTCGCTGTTGTCCTACGAGGCGCTGGCCCGGCGGGTGGAGTCGCTGCGGGAGTATGCGCGTCTCTCCTATCTGAAGTTCGAGAATGGTGCCGCCAGTTATCTCGAGGTGCTGTATGCCAACAACCTGCTCTTTGACTCTGAACTGATCGCGGTTCAGGCCCAGGCCCGGACGTTTACCAACCTGATCGATATCTACAAGGCCATGGGTGGCGGCTGGGTGGGCGAGGCTGTCGGAATGGCGCCGACGCCGGACGAAGTGATGAGCGGTAACTGAAGCCCCTGGGCTGCTGGCCGTCCGCGTCCGGAGGTGGCATCGCGGATCTGACCTGTTAATGGCGATTACCCTGATACGCGTCCGGGCTATATCGTTGCCGCCGGACAAAACATCACGCATGCCCCGTCTGCCACTGGTCGATGAGGGCGCCGAGATGTCGCTTTAAATCGGATTTTGCGCCTTCGGCCTGGGAAAATACCTCCTCAGCCCGATAAAATTCCAGCGCCCGGACATCGACGATATCCGGTGCGAGATAGATGGAGGGCTGCCTGCAGCGAAGCTTCGCCGACGTGATTGCATGTTGCATCACCTTCACGGAATTGAAGACCGTCTCGAAGTAAGCAGGCGAACCGTTGCGGGATCGCGTGCGTCTGCCGATGACGTCGATTGCGACGACGACGTCGCAATCATCCAATAGCAGATCGAAGGGGACAGGGTTAACCGTACCGCCGTCGATCAGCATCCGACCGGAGATTTCGATCGGGCGAAAGATGCCGGGCAACGCCATGCTGGCCTTGATCGCGCTCAGCAGGTTACCGGAATCGAACACGACCTCGCTCCGATCCCACAGGTCTGCCGCAGAAATCCTCAGCGGTATCTCCAGTTCTGAAAAGGTCTCGCACTCGATGGACTCGTACAAAAAAGAAACAAATCCCTGGCTGCTCAGCAGACCTCCGTCTCCCACCTCTAACTCCAGAAAATCGATCCAGCGCAAAGCATCCTGGTCGAGCACTTCGTGCAGCCAGTCCTCGTTCGGAGAAGGGATGAATCGTTCCACCAGTCGCCGCAATTCACTTCCGGTGTGTCCGGAAGCATAAAGTGCGCCGATAACGGCGCCGATGCTGGAGCCGCTTATCCGGAAGGGAGTCAGGCCCAATTCGTCCAGCGCCTCCAGCATAAGGATGTGCGCCATTCCGTTGGCGCCGCCTGCGCCAAGAGCGATGCCCACTCTCGGCTCGCCCCCGGCATTCCCGGGAGGGGGCGATGGCTTTGAATTCGCCGTTGCGGCCTTCGGAGGCCCAAAGGACATGAGTCCTGCAAAAAGCCCGGCGGACACCTGCCGAATGAAATCGCGCCTGGCGAGATCGTGCGTCGGCATGATTTTCCTGCCATTGTCCATTAGGTGTATTTCTGCGGCATGCTCGTGAGCCCCAGCTTGTCCGCCACCAGGGCCAGCACCCGTTTCGGTATTACGAGTCCGTGTTGTTCGCGCAGCAGCCGGTCGGCCTCCGTGACGCTCGCAGGGCGCTTCGGCATCTTGTCGAGCAGCACGTTCAGGTCTTCGGTGACCGCCCAGGGATAGACGATCCACCGCCACTTCACGATGCGCGCCGCATGAAAGTCCGGCCGGTAGCTGGACGTCAGCTTGTGATGCAGGACGGCGGTGCGAAGCTCGGCCGCGTCGCCGCAGCCACGCAGATGGGCCAGGGCAGCCTCGAAGGAGTCGCCTGAATCGCTCACGTCATCGACGACCAGGACTTTTTGTCCGGTGATGTTCACCGGTAACGGATGGCGAACGATCGCCCGCGAGGATTTCCGCGGACCGTGATAATGCTCCACCTTGATGGCCGCCAGGTTCATCAGGTCGAAGAAATCCGCCAGCACCCGCGCCGGCATATATCCACCGCGGGCGATACCCACGATGATGTCCGGCCGGAAACCGGTGCTCGCGATGCGTCGATGAAGTTCGGCGCAGAATCCGTAGAAGCGGTTCCAGGAAATGTATTCACATCGTTTGTTAATCGGCATGGAGCGGGTTCCACGGACGGAGGTGCCTTAACGGCATTCTACTTCTCTCACCCATGCCGGCGGGAAACGCACCGAACGGAAAGCGCGGCTGACGGCAAGGGGCGACCGACCGGGCGCCGCCG
>JASFOT010000193.1:0-5109 GCA_050116375.1 Gammaproteobacteria bacterium
CCACTGGGGGGTCAGGGACAGATTGTCGTCCAGCAGCTCGACAGGAGTGGCCCCGAAATGCTCCAGGCATTCGGTGACTTCCCGACGCTGCTCCGACACATGAATGTGGCGGGGAAAATCGTCTCCCAATACTTCCCGGGCGCCGCATTCCAGCTCGGAAATGACCGCGGGGGCTACGGCTCGCAGGGAATGGGGCGCGATTCCAAGCGCCAGATCGCCCGGATCGTCCAGGTCGCCCAGCAGCATCAGATAGTCCTCCACGGACCGATGCACGAAGCGAGACTGTCGCCGAAAGGCTGGCTGCCCGAAACCGCCGCTCTGGTAAAAAACGGGGAGCAGAACGAGCCGGATGCCTGCCCGGCGCGCTCCCTCCGCGACGGCTGTCGCCATTTCGGTGCCGATGGACCCGTCCGGCAGATGATGCAGGTAATGAAACTCCGCCACGGAGGTAAATCCACCGAGCAGCATGTCCGCAAAGGCGCGGGCCGCCACGTCCGCGAGTTCCTCCGGCGTTATCGTGCCCGCCACGCCGTACATGGCCTCCCGCCAGCTCCAGAAGGAGTCGGAACCGGTGGCCGCCTCGCCCTGGCCGACCATGGCGCGCTGGAAACAATGGCTGTGGGAATTCGGCATACCGGGAAGCGCCAGCCAGCCGTCGAAGTCAGAGCCGGACTCGTCGGAAATGGCGCTGATACGCCCCTCGTCGTCGATCTGCAGACGCTTGTGGCGTTCGAGGCCGTCCGGGGTGAGAATATGCCGAAAACGAAGAATTGATCCCATCGCCCTTCCGCCGCCTCGTCTGGGAGCGCTGTGCACGACGTACTCTACGAAAACGCCCGATTGTATCCCATGGGCCCGTCCGTCCACCCCGTTCCGGAGGGCTGTTTCGCGATCAAGGATGGTCGATTTTCGGCTCTCGGTGAAACCGTGCGGGCCCGGCGACGGCTCGATCTGGAAGGAAAGCTGGTGCTGCCCGGCCTGGTCGACTGCCACACCCATCTTGTGTACGCCGGAGACCGCTCTTCCGAGCATGCCATGCGCCTGGAGGGGAGGAGCTACCGGGAGATTGCCCGCGCCGGAGGCGGGATCCTGGCCACGGTCGAAGCGGTTCGCGCCGCCAGCGAGGACGAACTGGTGGAGACTGCCCTGCCCCGGGCCCGGTGTCTGGCACGAGAAGGCGTCACCACTCTCGAAGTCAAAAGCGGGTATGGACTCGACACGCCGAACGAAATCAAGATGCTCCGGGCCATCCGCCGGCTCGGCGAACTGCTGCCCATCCGGATACGGGCCACGTTCCTCGGTGCTCATGCCGTGCCGCCCGGTCAGTCGCGGGCCGGATATATGCGGGAAATCCTGGACGAGACTCTTCCGGCTGTGGCCGAGGCGGGCCTCGCGGACGCGGTGGATATTTACCTGGAGGATTTCGCCTTCGATCTGGAGGACCTGGAGTCTCTCGCGGCCCGGTCGGCAGAACTCGGGCTGCCCCTCAGGGCTCATTCGGAGCAGCTGTCGGCCATGGGAGGCACCGCCGCCGCGGCGAGGCTCGGGGCCCTGTCCTGCGATCACCTCGAATACGCAAATTCAGAGGACGTCGCCGCCATGGCGGAGAACGACACGGTGGCCGTGCTGCTTCCCGGGGCTTTCTACTTCCTCCGTGAATCGCGGCGGCCGCCGGTGCCGGCCTTGCGAGAGGCCGGGGTCCGGATGGCCGTGGCCAGCGACCTGAACCCGGGTTCCTCGCCCGTTCCCAGCCTGCTGATCTGCGCTCACATGGCCTGCGTCTTTTTCGGCCTTTCCGCCGTTGAGGCAATAGAGGGAATCACGCGCCACGGCGCCGCGGCCATGGGCATCGGCGACGAAGCGGGATCCATTGCTATTGGCCGCCAGGCGGATTTCACCGTATGGGACCTGGCGACACCGGAACAACTGGTATATCAGCTCGGCGGACTCTATCCGCATCGGGTTTACGTCAAGGGCGAACCGTTATGAACGATCTGGTCCTCACCGGCCGGAACCTGCGGCTGGAAGATGTACTTGCCTTCGAGGCGGAAAGACCGCGGGTGAGCTTGTCGGAGGAGGCCCGGAATCGAATGGACCGAAGCGTCCGGACCGTGGCCAGCGTCGTCAAAGCCGACAAACCCTCCTATGGCATCAACACAGGATTCGGTGCCTTCGCGAATCAGCGCATATCCCCGGCACAGGTCCGGGCACTGCAGCTGAACCTGGTTCGCAGCCATGCGGCGGGCGTGGGCGACCCGCTACCCGCTTTCCTGGTCAGGAGAATCATACTGCTCAAGGCCAACAGCCTGGCGGCCGGATACTCCGGCATCCGCAGCGAGGTGGTTGATACCCTGATCGAAATGCTCAACGCCGACGTGCTGCCGATCATCCCCTCCCGCGGCTCCGTGGGAGCCTCGGGCGATCTGGCGCCCCTCGCCCACATGACGCTGGCCCTGATCGGCGAAGGTGAAGCCATCCACAACGGGCGCCGGCTGGAGGGACCGACCGTGCTCGCCTCCCTGGACCGTTCGCCGATCACGCTGGAAGCCAAGGAGGGCCTGGCCCTGCTCAACGGGACCCAGGTCAGCGCCGCCCTCGCCATGGCCGGCCTGCAGCAGACCGAACGGCTCCTGCTGTCGGCAATCCTGGCCGGCTCGCTGACGTTGGAGGGGCTGGCGGGCAGCTTCGCGCCTTTCGATGCCCGGATCCAGGAAGCCCGCGGTATGGAAGGCCAGCGCCGGGTGGCGGCCCTGTTCAGGTCGCTTCTCGGCGAGAGCGAGATCAATCGCAACCACGAGGACTGTGACCGGGTGCAGGATCCCTATGCCGTGCGCTGCATGCCCCAGGTCCTGGGCGCCGTCTGGGACACCCTGCGCCACGCGGCGGGTGTGCTGGCCGCCGAATGCAACGGCGTCTCGGACAACCCCCTGATCTTCGATGGAGACGTGCTGTCCGGTGGGAACTTCCATGCCGAACCCATTGCCCTGGTCAGCGACTTCCTGGCCATCGCAACGGCCGAGATCGGCGGGATGTCGGAACGCCGGACGGATCTCCTGGCGCGCCGGATCAACCCCAGCCTCAATATGTTCCTGACCGATGCGCCGGGCCTGGAATCCGGCGTCATGATCGCCCATGTCACGGCGGCCGCGCTGGCCTCCGAAAACAAGACCCTCGCCCATCCTGCCTCGGTGGACAGTCTGCCCACGTCGGCGGGTCAGGAGGATCACGTCAGCATGGCGCCGTGGGCCGGCATCAAGCTCCTGAAGATCTGCGACAACGTGGCCTCGATCCTGGCAATCGAGATGCTGGCTGGCGCCCTGGCCATCGACGATCAGCGCCCCCTCAGGACGTCGGAACGCCTGGAGTTGCTGCAACGCACGCTGCGCGAATCGGTTCCGGAATGTCCCGGAGATCATCGGCTGGACGGCGAAATCGCGACCCTGTCGAAAATGGTCAGGGACGGTCGCCTGCTCCATCTGATTCCCGACGGCAGATCGGGAGCCCTGGACGTTGACCCCCGGTAAAGACAAGGGCGAATTTCCCGACGTCCGGGTGCTGCTGGATCCCGGCTGCTTCCCGCATCCCGTGGGCCGCGTGGAGCTGATCGAGACCCATATTTCCTGGGTCATTCTCGCAGGTGACTACGCCTACAAGCTCAAGAAACCGGTGGACCTGGGGTTTCTGGACTTCAGCACCCTCGAGCGGCGAGCGCACTTCTGCGCCGAGGAACTCCGTATCAATCGCCGGCTGGCCCCTGACCTGTACCTTGACGTGGTCACCCTTCGACGGGACGGAGAGCAGTTCCGGTTCGACGGCGAGGGCCGGGTAGTGGAATACGCTGTCCGGATGCGGCGCTTCCCGCAGGATCAGCAGCTCGATCGCTGTCTCGAGAGGGGAGAACTGGGAGAGCCGGACATCGACGAAATTGCCGAGCTCATCGGCGGATTTCACGAGTCTGCGCCTCGGGCGCCGGTGGACAGCGACTGGGGCACGCCGGCCGCCGTGGCAGCTCCTGCCAGGGAGAATTTCTCCCAGCTCGAGCCGGCCCTGGGTCCGGGTTTTTCCGGCGAAACCGTGGACCGTCTAGAGCGCTGGACGGAGATCCAGTTTCCCCGCCTGGCCCCGGCATTCAGTTCACGCCGCGAACACGGACGGGTGAGAGAGTGCCACGGAGATCTCCATCTCAGGAACATGGCCCGGGTGAACGGCCGGATCGTGGCTTTCGACGGAATCGAGTTCGACCCGGCGCTACGCTGGATCGACGTCATCTCGGACAGCGCATTCCTGATCATGGACCTGGAGTCACGTGGTGAGAAAGCCCTGGCCTGGCGCTTTCTCAATCGTTGGCTGCACGTGACCGGAGATTTCGACGGCCTGGGACTGTTGCCCTGGTATCTGGTCTACCGGCACATGGTGCGAGCCAAGGTCGACGCTATCAGGCTGAACCAGGGCGGCGTCGATCGGCAGGAGACGTCGCGTCTCTCGGACCGGATCGAAAGACACTTCGCCATGGCCCTGGAGGCGACGGACCCTGGAGCGCCCGTGCTGCTGGTGACCTGCGGCGTCTCCGGCTCCGGCAAGAGCTGGCTGGCGGAGAGACTGGCCCAGCGGCTGCCCGCGGTCTGGGTGCGATCGGACGTGGAGCGCAAACGGCTGTTCGGCATGGCGCCAACTCAGCGTCCACCGGCGGACAGGACGGCGGAAATCTACGGCGCCGAAGCAAGTCGTCGCACCTACGCCCGGCTGGCCGAGCTGGCCGGCGGGATCCTGCAGGCAGGTTACTCGGTGATCGCGGATGCCACCTATCTGCGCAGGGCCGACCGCGATCATCTGCTGGCCGTGGCCGGCGGCCAAGGGATTCCCGGGCTCATCCTCGCCTGCGAAGCACCGGAGGAGACACTCAGGGCGAGGGTATCGCGCCGCCAGAAAGCGGATAGGGACGCCTCCGATGCGGGGATCGCGGTGCTGGAATCCCAGCTTCGCAAACGCCAACACTTCGCAAGCGCCGAACCGGTCGCCCGGGTTATCACCGATGAGACGCTGAATCTGGAGCAGGTGCTCGCGACAATCAGGAGCGTCGGCAACACACCGCGCCCCTGAGCCGGTCTG
>JASFOT010000194.1:0-5098 GCA_050116375.1 Gammaproteobacteria bacterium
GCCGTCAGCCCGTTGTCTTTGCTCGCCACCGGGAAATAGCGCTGGTGGGACTGGAGCGTGGAGACGAGGACCTCCCTCGGAAGTTCGAGGAACCGCTCGTCGAATCTGCCGATCACGGGAATAGGCCATTCCACCAGCGCGGTGACTTCATCGAGAAGCGCGTCGTCGTAGATCGGCGTTCCGCCGGCCTCCGCCGCAGCCGCATCGGCCTGCTCCAGCACTCGTTGCCGGCGAATGTCGAAGTCGGCGATCACCCGGCCGTCCCGCTCCAGAATTTCCGGATAGGCGGACGCGTCGGAAACGGGAATCGGGTCAGGTGCCATGAACCGGTGGCCCCGCGTCAGGCGATCGGCCCCGACGCCGAAAACTTCCAGTGGCAACACCTGGTCGCCCAGGAGAGCCACCAGCCAGTGAACGGGCCGGACGAATTCAAATTCGGAGCTGCCCCATCGCATCCGTCTCGGGATCGGAAGACCCGCCAATGCGCTCTCCAGGACGGCTGGCAGGACATCCGCTGCGGCCTTCCCGGGTTCCTTTCCCCGATAGGCAAGATAGCTGCCCTTCTCCGTTTCCAGCCGCTCGAGAGACTCGAAGTTCACGCCACAGCTTTCGGCGAATTTCGTCCCGGCCCGGGTGGGGCGGCCTTCTTCGTCCACGGCGATCTTCAGAGGCGGGCCGCGCCTTTCAATTTCCCTGTCCGGCTGTCGGGTCGCCAGCCCCGTGACCTTGATGCCCAGTCTTCGCGGTGTGGCGTATTCCTTCGCGTCAAGGAAGGAAAGGTGTTGCTCGGCGAGACCGGAGGCCATCCCCGAGCGGAATGAGTTCGACAACTCCCTGAGGGCTTTCGGCGGCAGCTCTTCCGTGCCGATCTCGATGAGCAGGTCCTTTTTTTCAGCCACCGCGGGCCTCTCCCTTTTCGGACCGCTGGAGCATCGGGAACCCGAGGGCCTCCCGACTGGCGTAGTAGGCCTCCGCCACGCTCCTTGCCATTGCCCGCACGCGCAGGATATACCGCTGTCGTTCCGTCACCGAGATCGCCTTTCGTGCATCGAGGATATTGAAGGCATGGGAAGCTGCCAGAACCTGCTCGTAGGCGGGTAAGGCCAACGCCTTGTCGAGCAGTTCGCCACACGTCCGCTCGCAGACAGAGAATCGATGAAACATTTCCTCTATATCCGCGTGTTCGAAGTTGTACGCGGACATTTCGACTTCGTTCTGGTGGTAAACGTCCCCGTAGCTGACGCGCCCCAGGGGGCCGTCGGTCCAGGTGATGTCGAAAATACTTTCCACACCCTGCAGATACATCGCGATCCGCTCCAGGCCGTAGGTGATTTCTCCGGTTACCGGACGACAATCGAGTCCGCCCACCTGCTGGAAATAGGTGAACTGGGTGATCTCCATGCCGTTGAGCCAGACTTCCCACCCCAGGCCCCAGGCGCCGAGCGTGGGTGACTCCCAGTTGTCCTCCACGAAGCGGATGTCATGAACGAGAGGATCGACACCCAGCTGCCTCAGGGAGTCCAGATACAGATCCTGGATATTCTCCGGTGAAGGCTTGATTACCACCTGATACTGGTAATAGTGCTGAAGTCGAAAAGGGTTTTCTCCGTAACGGCCGTCCGTCGGCCGGCGACAGGGCTGGACATAAGCGGCACTCCAGGGCTCGGGACCAATCGAGCGAAGGAACGTTGCCGGATGAAATGTGCCCGCTCCCATTTCCATGTCGTATGGCTGGAGCAAAACACAGCCCTGGCGCGCCCAGAAGGATTGCAGCGCCAGCAGAAGGGCCTGGAAGGTGGCGGGGGGCTCGGGAAGCCTTTGATCGATCATGGCGTTTCAGCTGGATAGGGCGGGCGTCAAAAGAGCGCGGAATTATAGCCGACGCGTGGGTGATCCATAGAGCAATCCCGCCAGCCGTGGTCTAAAATGGTGCACATAGTGGCACGATCGCACTGATCTGGTGCGCCCAGAGTCCGGAGGCGGACAGCGAAAGGTCCGATTACCGTGGCCTGACGGAAGGGCTGCCAGGTGGCATGAATCGTGCTCCGTATAGCTATCGCTGCCGTACCCCGGCTCACGAGAATCGCCGGGGACGGGTTTTTTTGCATCGAGTCCTGCGGAGGGATCTTTAAATGAGCACGGGTGACGTAATCGACCTCATCAAAGACAAAGAGGTGAAGTTTGTGGATCTCAGATTCACGGACACCAAGGGCAAGGAACAGCATGTGACGGTGCCGAGCGGCCAGGTGGACGAGGACTTCTTCGAGGATGGCAAGATGTTTGACGGCTCGTCCATCGCGGGATGGAAGAGCATCGCCGAGTCCGACATGATCCTGATGCCGGATACGGAAACGGCGACGATTGATCCGTTTTCCGAGGAGACGACCCTGATCGTCACCTGCGATGTCATCGAGCCCAACACCATGCAGGGCTACGAAAGGGATCCAAGATCTCTGGCCAAGCGGGCGGAGGCGTATCTCAAGTCCACCGGTATTGCCGACTCGGCCTTTTTCGGTCCCGAAAATGAATTTTTCGTCTTCGACAATGTTCGCTGGGGCGCGGAGATGCGGGGCGCCCATTACGAGATCGATTCCACGGAAGCCGGCTGGAATTCCGAGAAGGTCTACCCGGACGGCAACCTGGGCCACCGGCCGGGAATCAAGGGCGGATATTTCCCGGTTCCTCCCGTGGACTCGCTTCACGATCTGCGGTCGGAAATGTGTCGTGTGCTGGAGGAAATGGGCCTGACGCCCGAGGTTCATCATCACGAGGTGGCAACGGCCGGCCAGTGTGAGATCGGTGTGGCCTTCAGCTCGCTGGTCAAGAAGGCCGACGAGGTCCAGGTTCTGAAATACGTGGTCATGAACGTGGCGCAGGCCTACGGCAAGACGGCGACCTTCATGCCAAAACCCGTGGTGGGCGATAACGGCAACGGCATGCATGTTCACCAGTCCATGGCCAAGGACGGGACCAATCTCTTCAGCGGGGACGGTTACGGCGGCCTCTCGGACACGGCGCTCTACTACATCGGCGGGGTCATCAAGCACGCCCGCGCCATCAATGCGTTTACCAACGCCTCCACCAACAGCTACAAGCGGCTGGTCCCGGGTTTCGAAGCCCCTGTCAAGCTGGCTTATTCTGCCCGTAACCGTTCCGCATCGATCAGGGTGCCCTACATCGCCAACCCCAAGGCCCGGCGTATAGAGGTGCGGTTCCCGGATTCCACCGGCAATCCCTATTTCGCCTTCGCTGCCATGCTGATGGCGGGACTGGACGGTATCCAGAACAAGATCCACCCGGGAGATCCTCTGGACAAGGACCTTTACGATCTGGAACCCGAGGAAAGCAAGGGAATCCCGGAGGTGTGCTACTCGCTGGAGGAGGCCCTCGATGCACTCGACAAGGATCGGGAGTTCCTGACGGCAGGCGATGTGTTCACCGATGACGCGATCGACGCATACATCGCTCTGAAGATGGCCGACGTCACCCGGCTCAGGATGACGACGCACCCGGTGGAATTCGACCTGTACTACAGCCTCTGAGGCACCATCTGAAACCAGCCGACGGCGGGGAGTGTCCCCGCCGTCTTTGTTTCCCGACCGCCAGTGGCTATCCTTAATCGCAACACAGTATGGGGGAAACCAGATGCGCTGGTTGGTCTTTCTGTTGGCAATAGCCCCGGCTCTGGTGTTTGCGGACACCTGGCGATGGGTGGACGAAAACGGTGTGGTCAATTATTCCGACACTCCGCACCCCGGGGCGGAACGGGTGGATCTCCGGGTTATTCAGACCACGCCTTTCGCCGAGCGCTCCCGTTCCGCGGAAGCGAGCGAGCCGCCGGAGGCGGGCGAGACTTCCGGAGGTTCTTCCGCTTCCTACGATTCCGTATCGATCCTCCGGCCCCAGCCCGAGGAAACCTTGTGGAATCTGGAAGGCCAGCTGGACGTGCAGGTGTCCGTGCAGCCGGAGATGCAGTCGAACCACAGGCTGAAACTTTATCTGGACGGAACGGAGGTGGTGGGGATTCCCGCCGGAGCGACGAGTTTCACCATCGACAGGGTTTTCCGCGGGATGCACACGCTGCGGGCGGCGGTGCAGGACCAGAGCGGCCGGCAGCTGGGCGCAAGCGAAGCCATTCGCTTCTATGTTCAGCAGACGTCCGTACAGAATCCGCAGGGGGGGCCGCCGCGGCCGACCCCGCTCCCGAGCCCGCGACCGAGACCGCGCGGCTGACCGCCGACCGAAAGGTGTCCAAACCCGCCCCGGGCTCCCTGCCAGCAAAAGTCGCCGACAATCTCGCCACAGGCCTTCTGCTGCTGGACAGGCGTCTCAGAGTCGGATATCTGAATCCGGCCGCGGAGCAGCTTCTAGGAACCAGCCGTCAACGGCTGGCAGGGCAGGTCATAGACAAAGCCGTGCCGGCGCTTTCGCCCCTGAGGCCGTTTCTCGAGCGCGCCGTTGCCACCGGGGAGGCCTTCGCCAGAAGAGAACTGACCCTGGAAATTCCCGTTCCGGCATCTGAAGCCATTGTTCTCGACTGTACGGTCAGCCAGTCCTCCGAATCAGGCGACGGCGGACTGTTGATGGAGCTGACCGACGCCAGCCGCCGACTGAGGATCAGCCGTGAGAACGCCCTGCTGTCCCAGCTGGACGTGAGTCGGAGCATTGTCCGGCAGCTGGCCCACGAGATCCGGAATCCCCTGGGCGGTATCCGCGGTGCCGCGCAACTGCTCGGCCGGCAACTGGTGGACGAGAACCTCAGGGAGTACACGCGGGTAATCATCAGGGAGGCGGATCGGCTTGCCTCGCTGGCCACCAACATGCTCGGCCCGAAAACACCGTCGGTCAGGGAGAGCCTCAATATTCACGAGGTCGTCGAGCACGTTTATCGGCTGGCCCGGGCCGAGGGCGCTGACACCGTCGAGATCAGGCGGGATTACGACCCCAGCTTGCCGAACGTCATTCTTGACCGCGGCCAGGTCATACAGGCCATGCTCAACCTGGCGCGCAACGCGCTGCAGGCGCTTGGGGATGAGGGACACATTGTTTTCCGGACGCGTGCCCTGACGCATTACACCATCGGCGCGCGCCAGCATCG
>JASFOT010000195.1:0-5097 GCA_050116375.1 Gammaproteobacteria bacterium
TGCGGCCTACCACCGGGTTCGACCCGTCGCCGAAGAGATTCTGTCGGCAGCATCGAAGCTGACTCCCCTGCCGGCTCTGGCCGAGCGAGTCGTGCACGGGGACCCCAAAATCTCCAACTTCATTTTCGACGCGGCCAGCGGGGAAGGGCTCTGTCTGGTCGATCTGGACACGCTGAATCGTATGGCTTTGCCGCTGGAGCTTGGAGATGCGCTCCGCTCCTGGTGCAACCCCGCGGGGGAAGACAGCGATACAACGGATTTCTCCCTGGGCTTCTTCCGGGCCGCGCTCACGGGGTATGCCAGCGAGGCCGGCCGCTGGATAAGCCCGGCGGAAGCCGCTTCCCTGGTGGACGCCACCATGACCATCATGATCGAGCTGGCGGCGCGATTCTGCGCCGACGCGTTGAACGAAAGCTATTTCGCCTGGGATCCGGTCCGGTTTCCCAGCCGAAGTGAACATAACCGGGTGCGCGCCGAGGGCCAGCTGCGGGCGTGGGAAGCCTGCCGGAAGATGGAAACCCAGCTCTCGGAGGTCTCACGGGAGGTTTTCGGCCTGACGCCGCGATGACTCGCGGTTCCGATCGGCGTCGGTTACGCTCCCCGGACCGCCATGCCAGAAACACGTATGAGAATTGCCTGCCTGAAACATGTCGAATACGAGGGTCCCGCCTATTTCCCGGACTGGGCAACACGGCAGGGCCATGTGCTGGAGGAATTTCTGGTTCCCCGGGACGGCCTGCCGGGCGTCGGGGATCACGACAAGGTCATCGTAATCGGCGGTCCCATGAGCGTGTGGGAGACAGATCGTCACCCCTGGCTTGACGACGAAAAGCGGTTCCTGGCAGACATTCTGTCAGCCGGCATCCCCGCGCTCGGCATTTGCCTCGGGGCCCAGCTCCTGGCAGAGCAGTTCGGGGCAAAGGTGCAGACCGGCGATCACAAGGAGATTGGCTGGTTCGATGTACAGCTGGAGCCCCGGGCGAGAACAACCTGGCTCGGAAATGCACTGCCGAACCGATTTCAGAGTTTCTTCTGGCACGGAGACTTCTTCGATCTGCCGGGGGGCGCCGAGCCGGTTGCCAGCAGCGAAGCCCACCACGTTCAGGGTTTCGTTCTCGGAAACTGCCTTGGGCTGCAGTTTCACCTGGAGGCCACCCCGACCTGGACCCGGCGCCTCGTGAAGCGGGACGCCCACGAACTTGTTGCCGGTCGCTTTATCCAGTCGGCGGAACGAATCTGCGCCGCGACGCCCCAATGCTACAGCGAAAATCATCGCCTCCTGGACAGAGTGATGGATCGCTGGCTGGCGCTCGATCAAAAAATGAAAGTCAGGCGACCGGCCTCCTCGGTCATTTCCTGAGGACGACCTTGCCGCCCTCCAGAACCGGGATAATCGTAAGCGCTATCCCGATCACGATGACCCACTCCGTGAACGACAAGGGATGCGTGCCGAAGGCAACCTGCAGCGGCGGCAGATAGAAAATCAGCATCAGCAGCATCAGCTCCCAGACGATGGCGATGTTCAGCCAGCGATTGGCGAACGGACGGACCAGAATCGACTGTCGATCCGATCGGAATACGTACGCTTTCACGAACTGGATGAGCACCAGGGCGGCAAAGGTCAGGCTGGTGGCGGTGACCTGCCCGATGCCCGAATGCAGACCCCAGTAGAAAAGCATCAGCGTCGCAAGCATCGACCAGGCACCCCCGAGGATCATCAGTAAAATCACGGGCCTGCTGAAGATGCCGGCGCCGGGGTCCCGGGGCGGCCTGCGCATCACGTCTTCTTCCTCGGGATCCACGGCCAGGGCGATGGCCGGGAAACCGTCGGTGGCCAGATTCACGTAAAGGATCTGTACCGCGGTCAGGGGCAGCGGAAGTCCCAGAAGGGTGGCACCGCCGATCAGGCCAATTTCGCCGATATTCGAGGAAAGCAGGTACATCAGGTACTTTCTGACGTTGTCAAAAACGCTGCGTCCCTCCTCCACCGCGCCGACGATGGAGATGAAACGGTCGTCGGTGAGCGTCATGGCGGCCGCCTCGCGACTCACGTCGGTTCCGGTGCGCCCCATGGCTACGCCCACGTCGGCCCGTTTGAGGGCCGGCGCGTCGTTGATGCCGTCGCCGGTCATGGCCACAACCTGCCCCAGCGATTGCCATGCCTCGATGACACGCAGCTTGTGCTCTGGCGATACGCGGGCATAGACGTCGATCTTCCTGACCCGTTCCCGGAAGGCCTGCTGATCCAGATCGTCCAGTTCCGCGCCCGTCAGCACGGTGCCGTCAGGACCGAGGATGCCGAGTTCCCGGGCGACGGCCCGGGCCGTGTCAGGATGATCACCGGTGATCATGACGGGACGGATATCGGCGGATCTGCACAGTTCCACGGCCCGTCGGGCAGTCTCGCGCGGAGGATCGAGCATGCCTGCCATGCCCAGCAGGACCAGCCCTTGCCCGACCTGCCCGGGCTCGGCCGCCTCCTTTCGCGCCACGGCAATGACCCGCAGTGCGTCCTCCGCCATTCCGGATACCGCCTGCCGGATACGCTCGCGAAGCTCCGCCTCGAGAACCTGCTCGCCTGACCCGGTAAGGCACCGGTCACAGGCCGCGAGCACGACCTCCGGCGCTCCCTTGACATACGCCATGCTTCCACCGTCGAACCGATGACCGGTAGTCATTCGCTTGGTCTCGGATTCGAAAGGTATCTCCCATATCCTGGGCGCCTCTCGACGAAGGTTGCCTGCGTCGAGACCCGCCTTCACCGCCGCGACCACCAGCGCGCCTTCTGTAGGGTCGCCCCGGATCTCCCAGATTCCGTCGCTCTCGACCAGGCTGGCATCCGACGCCAGAACCGCAGCCCGCAACAGTTCGAAAACCACCGGTCCGGGCTCCACGACCTGGTCGTCTGATCTGAACTCGCCCTCTGGCTCGTAGCCGGTGCCGGTCACCTGGACAGACTGGTCGGCTGTGAGGATCCGGCGAACCGTCATCTCGTCCTTCGTGAGCGTGCCGGTCTTGTCGGCGCAGATCACGGAGATGCTGCCCAGCGTCTCCACCGCCGGAAGGTGTTTGATCAGCGCATTCCGGCGCGCCATTCTCTGAACGCCCAGCGCGAGAGAGATGGTCACGACCGCAGGCAACGCCTCCGGCACCACGGCGACCGCCAGCGCCACCCCGAAAATGAACATCTCCAGCAGGGGCACTCCACGAAACAATCCTCCGGCGACGACAAGGAGGACCACCAGGAGGGCGGCGCCCGCGAGCCCCCTGGCCATATGTCTCAGATTGCGCTGAAGAGGCGTAGGAACGGTCTCGATACCGGAGAGAAGACCCGTGACCTTGCCAAACTCCGATGCGGTGCCGGTGGAGGTCACCAGAGCCGTTCCGCGACCATAGGCCACCGTCGTTCCCGAGTACACCATGTTCCGGCGCTCCGCCAGCGGAGAGTCCTCCTCGACCAGAACCCCGGCATCCTTGTCCACTGGCATGGACTCGCCGGTCAGCACCGATTCGTCCGACCTCAGGTTGACGGCCTCGAGCAACCGGCCATCGGCCGGGATCCGGTCGCCGGTGGCCAGCAAAATGATGTCCCCCGGCACCAGTTCCCGTGCCGCGATAAGGGATTCGCGGCCACCCCGTCGCACTCGCGCATTGGGCGCCGCGATCCGGCGGAGACTCTCGATGGCACGCTCGGCTCGATACTCCTGGGCAAAGCCCAGCAGGATGGATATGAAAATGATCACCAGAATGGCGACGGCCTCGACGGTTTCGTCAAGAAACAGCGAAATGGCGGCGGCCACCAGCAAGATTAGAATCAGGATGTTCCTGAATTGTGCTGCCAGCAGGCGGAGCCAGCGGCGCTCAGCGGTGCGGGGCAGTTCATTCGTGCCGAAACGGAGCAGACGATCCTTTGCCTGGCTTTCGTCGAGACCCTCCCGGGAACTGTCGAGCTTCCGACAGGCCGCATCGGTTTCCAGCGCGTGCCATTGAACCGTTGGGCTCATGCACCTTATCTTGGACCTCCGGAGCCGGGATGCAACATCCTCGCGGACGCCCTGGTCTCGGAAAATCGTAGCCGCTTCCGGGACGAACCGGTTCCGGAGCTTTTGCTGGACGGACCATGCCGACTAACGTCACTCCTGAATACAAAAAAGCGGAAGAAGCCTTTCGTCGGGCGCGGGAGCCAAGGGAACGGCTGGACTGCCTGAAGGAAATGCTCCGCACCATCCCGAAACACAAGGGCACGGAGCATCTCCAGGCGGACATCAAGAGCCGAATCAAGCAGCTCACCGAGGAGCTGGCCGGACCGAAGAAGGGCGGGAAACGATCGGGTCCGAGCTATTCCGTGCGCCCGGAAGGCGCCGCCCAGGTCGTCATGATCGGGCCGCCCAACGCGGGGAAATCGGCGCTTCATCGGAGCCTGACCCACTCCAGAACGGACGTCGGGGCGTGGCCTTTCACGACGCAACTGCCGGTTCCGGGCATGCTTCCTTTCGAGGACATCCAGATCCAGCTGGTGGACCTGCCGCCGCTGTCACCGGAATTCACAGTCCCCTGGTTCACGACACCGTTGCAGACTGCCGATGCAGCTCTGCTGGTCCTGGACCTGGCCGAGCCGGCGTGCGCCGAGCAGTTACAGTACGTTCTTCGATGGCTTGAAGAACGCAAGATCCACCTGATAACGGAATGGCCCGGCGACGAGACCCCACATCCCCCTCGGCCGGGAGAGGACGACGATCCGGATCCGTTCCGGATCGTGCTGCCGACCCTGCTGATTGCGAACAAATTTGATCTGGACCCGGAGCCCGGGGAAATCGAGGCGCTGAAAGAACTCACGGGAGTCCGGTTTTCCTGCATTTCCACATCGGCGGAAACCGGTCACGGGCTGAATGCCATCGGAGAATTCCTTTTCCATGGCCTCCGGATTGTCCGTGTCCATACCAAGGTCCCGGGCAAACCCCCCGACTCGGACCGCCCCTTCACTTTTTTCAGGGGTGCCACCGTCTACGACGTGGCGCGCCTGGTTCACAAGGACATTGCGGAAAGTCTGCGTTTCGCACGGATCTGGGGGTGCGAGGTTTACGACGGGCAGCAAGT
>JASFOT010000196.1:0-5077 GCA_050116375.1 Gammaproteobacteria bacterium
GGCGCCTCTGATCCGGACCGCTCGTTTGCAGATTTGCTTAACGAATCCCGGGAGGGGTAAGAGATGTCGCTCGAGCAGTATGCCTATCTCGCCGAAATCGTGGCCGCCATGGCGGTGGTTCCGTCACTTATATACCTCGCTGTTCAGGTACGGCAAAGCAACGCCCAGACGCGGGCCGCGGCGCGTTTCGCTTTCGTGGAAGCAACAGGCGACATCAATGCGGTGATCGCGCAGGACAAATCCGTGGCTTCGTTATGGAGGAGAGGACTGCGCTCGCCCGAGGATCTGGATGAGGACGAGATCATCCAGCTCTGGATGCTGATCGGACAGTACGCGAATACATGGATGGTCATGCACCACCTCCATCAGGACGGAAATCTTCCCGAGAACCAGTGGTCGGTGGTCCGCAACGACATGCTTGGCATCCTGACTTCCGAGGGCGGAAGGGCCTTCTGGAAAATCGGAGCCGAGGCGTTCGATCCGGCTTTCAGGCGGTACGTCAATTCATTGCTTGAATCAGGCGAGAGATCCTATGACATGCTGGCTCGATGATCGGCGACGCCCGGCTTGGCTGCTCTGATCGGCACATCGCGGTGACCGAGACACTCTGCGCCAGATCGGGCCCACATTTCTCGATCCGCGATGTCGATTGACCCGACATCCCAGGTGAGCTCGTCGGCAAACCCGTCCTGCCTCCTCCAGGACCCGGGCCATCCAGACAACGAGAGCGCACGGGCCTCCGAGGCGCGGTCACAGCCGGAAGGACCAGCCTGCCGAACATGCTCTCCACTGACGGTCATCTCGCTGATCCTTCTGGCAGCGCTCTCCGTGGGATGCTCGAGACAGGACGGAGACAGAGGAATGGGGTCCCCCGGTTCCGGCGAACTTCCCTCCAACGAGACACTGGCGCGCGTTGTGAAGCCATGGAAAGGCGATCTGGACGGCATGATCGAGAGGCGGTACATCCGCGTGCTGACGGTCAACAGTCCGGTGTTGTACTTCGTCGATCGCGGGCAACAGCGAGGTGCTGCTTACGAAATGCTTCGTCGCTTCGAGAGTCACGTGAACAAAATGCTGGAGAAACGTCACGTGCGGGTCCATCTCGTGATGCTGCCCGTCGGCCGGCACGAACTTATTCCGCGGCTCGTCCGGGGAGAGGGAGATCTTGCCGTTGCCCTTCTCACCATCACGCCCGAGCGGGAAGCGTTAGTGGACTTTTCCATTCCGGTAGTGCGGGACGTGTCGGAAGTGCTCGTCACCGGGCCCGCGAGTGAGCCCGTCGAGGGACTGGACGATCTGGCGGGGCGCGAGGTGTACCTGCGCGCCTCCAGCAGCTACGCGGAGCACCTGGCCGTGCTGAACGAGCGTCTCGCCGAGCGCGATCTTCCGCCGGTCGAAATGGTCCCGGCGGACGAATTGCTTGGCGCAGAAGACATCCTGGAAATGGTGAATGCCGGTCTCGTGCCCGCGACGTTCGTGGACAGTCCTCTGGCCGAGTTTTACATGCAGTTATTCGACGATTTACAGGTGCACGAGGATATCGTGCTCAACAGCGGTGGAAAGATCGGCTGGGCGTTCAGGCAAAACAGTCCCCAACTGGAAGCCATGGTCAACGAATTCCTCAGGAGCCATCGCCAGGGAACGCTGGTAGGCAACGTGTTGCTCCAGCGTTATCTGGGCGATACACGCTGGGTGGAGAACATCCGCGACGAGCAGGGTCAAGAGCGTTTCAGGGCCATGGTGGGTCTTTTCCGTAAATATGCCGAGCGCTACGACCTCGATCCGCTGCTCCTCGTGGCGCAGGGGTACCAGGAATCGAAGCTGGATCATTCACAGCGCAGCAGGGCCGGGGCGGTGGGCGTGATGCAGATGCTGCCGTCCACGGCCCGGGACAAGAATGTGGGTATTCCCGATATCACGGACCTGGAAAACAATATTCATGCCGGTGCCAGGTATCTCCGCTGGATGATGGATCGGTATTACGACGATCCCGGCATGACGCGGCTGCAGCAGGAGCTGTTCGCCCTGGCGTCATACAACGCCGGGCCCGCGAAGATTGCGCGACTGCGGAAAAAGGCCGAATCCCAGGGGCTCGATCCCGATCTGTGGTTCGACAACGTGGAAATCGTCGCGGCCCGCGAGATCGGGCGCGAGACGGTGCAGTACGTGGCGAATATCTATAAATACTACCTGGCGTATGTGGCAATGGAAGCCCAGGAAAAGGCCAGGAATGAAGCCCGGGAGAGGGCTTTCGAAGACTGACGGCTCAAGAACGATCTGACCGGACGCCGCGAATCCCCGAGACGGGAACGCGCCGGGCTGCCTGAGCAGCGCCGCGGATCCCGCCGGCGTTCTTTTACTTTATTTCAGGAGACCGCGAACGCCGGGGGACTTCTGTGCGTCAGTCGCTCCACCGATGCGGACGTCTTCAGCAGGCGTTCCACGGCTCCCGCCATAGTGCCGATGTACTCGACCTCGAATCCCGCGAGACGCAGCTTGCCGTTACTGGCGTGGAATCCCACGTGTTCGGCGGGGCCCGACCCACAATTGACGAAAGGTCGGATAAACCGTTTGCCGTCGGGTTTCACCAGCACTACGGCTTCCACCGGTCCTTCAATATCCATGGTCGATCTCCCGTACGAGGCTTGGGTGGAATTTAACTCATTTATTCAGCGCATTATGCAAACTAACTCACATTTTATGTCAACAAGTTATGCGCATAAAACCTTGGGTCATCGAGCGGCCGCTGGGGTCAGGGAGGTCCGACTGCCTTGTTCACCGAGGCTGCCCGAATTGGATCTGGACCCCTGAGCTGAGTGGATAATAACCGCGGCCCGGGAGTACATGCCTGCAATCTCTTCCGGGTTTGTTGCGACAATCTCGCGTGTCGGTTTAACTTGTCCCTGTGACCCCACTGCCAAAGGAAGCTGTCCCGTTATGAGTCAGACTTTCATGCCTCGCGCCGTTTTCCTGCTGTTGTCCGCGGCTTGTCTTGCTTCAGGCGCCGCCGCCGGCAGCGACAAGGGGAATGCCCCCGGCAAGCCTGATGTTTCGCCGAATCAATTCAAAAAGACGTGCAAGGCGGCCGCAGAGGCTGACGGTTTTTCCGTGGGAGACTTCGGGGACGTGAAGTTCGACGAGGCCAGCAGACACTGGGTGATCAAGGTCAACCTGCAGGGTAAGGGCGAGAAGTTCCGCGGGCGTTGTGAATGGGACGGGCACTCCGCACCCCGTCTGACCGAGTGGCACAGCGGTCATGACATCATGCCCAGGCAATATACACGGGACGATGCGAGGAAAGCCTGCAAAGCCGCCGCCATGGCGAGAGGTTTCAATGTGGGGGATTTCGGCGACACGGAGTTGAGCAACAAGACAGGACTGTGGGTGGCCCGCCTGATGGTGCAAAAACCGGGTCAGAAAAAATACAAGGCCACGTGCAGGTGGGATGGCCGGCGGACCGCAGAGATCGAATAAACTGCGCCTGAATCAGAAACGATCCAGGCTGTAATTGTTCATCGGCAGATCCGGAGAAGCCCCCGCAACCAGATCCGCAACCAACTTGCCTGATCCGGCCGACATGGTCCAGCCCAGGTGCCCCTGGCCGACGTTGACGTAGAGATTGGGAATCGGCGTGGGACCGAGGATCGGGACGCCGTCGGCGGACATGGGTCGGAAACCACACCAGGGTTCCGCCGCGCCGGGCTCGATCCGGGACGCATACTCCGGGTAAATCATTTCCAGGAGCGACAACAGGTTCCGAATCCTGGCAGGCCGGACCCGGTCGTCGTATCCGGCAAATTCGGCGGTGCCGGCCACCCGAATTCGATCTCCGAGGGGGGTCACGGCGGCGTGAAGGTGATCGTCGGCCACCGGAATTCTCGGCCCGTCCGGCCAGTCTCCCCGGGGCAGCGTGATGGAGTAACCCTTCACGGGGCGCACCGGCACCCTCAGTCCCAGCATTCTCGCCAGAGGCGGCGTGAAGCTGCCGGCCGCCAGGATAATCGCGTCGGCCGGGATTTCCTCGTCTCCGACCTGCACGGCATTCAGGCGGTCACCGACCCGGGTGAAGCCCGTCACCTTCGCGCCAAATCGGAACACGACGCCGGCCATTCTGGCGGCGTCGCAAAGACCCCGCGTGAACAGATGAGCGTCGCCGGACTCGTCGGCGACGTAGTGGACACCGCCGACGAGTTTCTCCGCGATGGATCTCAGGCCCGGTTCGGCTCTGACGACACCCTGTCGGTCCAGGACTTGGTACTCGACTCCGTGATCAGCAAGGAAACCTGCCAGGGAAGCCGCGTGGTCCAGGGATGCCTGGTCCCGGCAGGCACGCAACGTGCCGCCCAGCGTCTGGTCGTAATCCAACGCCAGCTCGGTTCGAAGGCTCCTGAGCTGCTTCAGCGAGTAGTGGGCGATGGCCACGTTCCTGAGCGTGTTTTTTCGGAATCGCGCCGGCCTCGAATTGAACATGAATCGGATGCCCCAGCCGAGCAGCGAGGGTAGGGCTTGCGGCCGCAAAAGCATGGGTGCGTCGTCCTTGCCGACCCACCGCAGCAGTTTCGACAGGACACCGGGAGCGTTCCAGGGATCCGCCATGCTCGGCGTCAGCATGCCGGCGTTGGCAAAGCTGGTCTCCATGCCTGCCCCCTCGGCCCGATCCAGGACCGTCACGTCGACCCCGTGTTGCCGCAGGTACCAGGCGGTCGTAGTGCCCATGAGTCCGGCGCCGACGATCAGAACATGCATGGATGAGACGTCCCTGCGGGAGATATGGGCCGGCCATCGAAGCCGGCTAAAAAAGATTGCAGCCGAACCCCGTATTTTCCCAAGGTCCTCGCGGCATGCAAGCCCTGTCGCAGGCCGTCGCAGACAAAGCCGGAGAAAAAAACGGGCCGGAGAATCTCCGGCCCGTTGCGTGCGTCCTCGAAGAACGGCAGATCAGCGCTTGATCTCGAACTCGCGGAACTCGAGGAACAGCTGCCGTACCCAGAGATACTCGTAGATCGAGCCCATCTCGTAGTAGCGGAAGTCGATGTTCGCCCGCATATCCACGGCATAAAGCAGGGTCGGCCAGACC
>JASFOT010000197.1:0-5044 GCA_050116375.1 Gammaproteobacteria bacterium
GATAGCGCATCACGGGAAACTCGAAGGAGGCGACCTCTGCCTCGGTCGAGAGTTCGAAGGCGCCGGTCCCGAAACGATCCTGAATATCCGCCAGGTCCCTGCCGCAGATGGCGATCAGGCGCTCGCGCTCGGCGAGGAGGTCAAGGGGAGCCGGCGCACCCCGCAGCATGGCGCGCCAGTCCGTGCGGTCCGAAACATGGCGGGCCAGGGCCGCTTCGACCAGGCCGGCGATCTGCCGGGTCGCTGCCCGCATCAAAGGCAGGGCCTGGCTGGCCCCCTGGTCCATCCAGCGTGTCACGGCCTGGCGGGCGCGGGTAATGCCGACCTTGAGACCGGAGGTGTTTGCAAGATAGACCAGGTGGGGCTGCATACAGTGCGTGTCTCCCCAATCCGGTTCGCGACAGGTCCCCTGGTCGTAGTGACAGCGGCTGGGCTGCAGGACACAGAGATCGCAGGCCGCCAGTTTCCGGCTGCAGGGGAAACAGTGACCCTGGCTGTAGCTCTTTTTTGTCTTCCGGCCGCAGTTGGCGCAGAGGATCTCGTTCTCGAAACGGAACTCGACGGGCCCGCCTATCCGGGTCTGCAGATCCATCACCGACTCGCCCAGCGGCAACCCGTAGCCCACGGGGGTGTCGGGACGCGTCCGCATTTTGCGTAGCGGACCGCGGGTCATGACCGGAAAAGGCAGCAGGGCTCAGGGGTCCCGAGACGCGGGATCACAGCTGGCCCCGAATGGGCAGCATCCTGTACAGGCCCACCTTGAACCGCTGCCACCAGGTGGTTTCCGGTTCCTTGGTGAATGTGACCTCCTGGCCGTCCACCTGTGTTGTCCACCTGAGCCTGTCCTGATCATCCAGGGTCACCGTGTACGCCCTTTCAGGAATGCCGGCATCGACCACGTCGGCGAGGGCCCCGGCGAAACGGGGTGACTCCAGGATGATTCCCATCTCCGTATTCAGGTCCTTGGACCGCGGGTCCCAGTTGAAGGTGCCGATGAACAGCTTCTCCCGGTCGACGATAAAGAACTTGGCGTGCAGAGTCCCTCCCGATTCGGCGAATCCCGTCTCCTCCACGCCTTCGACCCTGGCATCCGGCCTGATCTCATAAAGCTCCGCGCCCATGCGCAACAACGGCTTGCGCGCCGGGGCATAGCCCGCATGGACGACGAGATGATTGTTGGCCGCCAGGGAGTTCGTGACCACCCTCACGCGCATGCCGCGTTCGCGCAGTTCGCGGAAGCCGTCCATGGTCGATCTCGGAACGAAGTAGGGGGAGACGATGATGAGCTCCTTCTCCCCCGCAAGAATGGCCTCCCGCAAGGGCGGAACCATGGTTTCCGCTTCCGCGGCCAGGCGCTTGTCTGCCTTGTCGGGTGAGTCGTAGACAAGCTGGTACGGCACCCACTCCAGGTCCTTCGGACTGAGATGCTGATGTTTCTGGATGTTCTCAATGACGGCTTCGTACTGCCGAGTGTTAGCGTCCACCAGGGCAACGGCAATTCGCGATCGCAGCGCGGCGAGTTCCTGGAACGGGTCCTCCGGAGGTTCGACGACCGCGTCAACCGGCACCGCAAGGCGGTAGTTCCAGTAAAGGTCGAACATGTCCGACACTTCTCGAACCACCGGGCCCACGCAGAGGATATCCAGGTCGCCGAAGTTGGATTCCTCGTGACCGGCAAAGTATTCGTCGCCGATATTGCGGCCACCGATAATGGTGTACTGATTGTCGGCGGTGAAGGATTTGTTGTGCATGCGGCGGTTCAGGCGGCGAAAGTCGCCGAGGAAGTTCAGGGCGCGAGCGGATCTCCGAGCGAAGGGATTGAATACGCGGATCTGGATATTGGGATGGGCATTCATGGCCACCATGCCCCGGTCGTAACCCTTGGTGAGAATGTCGTCCACCAGGATTCGGACTCGTACGCCCCGGTCGGCGGCCTCCAGAAGTTCGTTAATGAGCAGCAGCCCGGCCTTGTCGGCTTTGATCAGGTAGTACTGGACGTCGATTGTCCTTTCGGCCCGCCGCGCACCGAACATCCTCATCGCCAGAGCCGATGCCGCGTCGGGGATGATCGCGAAACCGGACTCGCCTGTTCGGTCGCCGATAAAGTAGGCCGCACGGGCAGCCAGGAACGTGTCGTCGGTATCGGTGACGGCATAACTTTCCGTCTTTGGAGTATCGAAGTCCACGGTGGCGCAGCCGCCCGCAACTGCCAGCAGGCAGATCAGCGTTAATGCGGTCGCCCGCGGTTTCGTCCGGGATCTCCCCTGCATGCTCACATCCTCATTTACCGCCTTCGCGCAAGGACGACTGCCGATTCGGAAGCCGGCAGCGCTTGTCGAAAAAGGCGGACAGTATACCCGCGTGATTACGGCGAACCCCGCCGGCGTGAGACCCGATGATCTCGAAAGCCCGGGGCTCGGAGCGCAGGCCCGGCGCTAGGGCCGGCCGTCCACCTGGAATCCGTTGACGGTGAATCCTCCGTCCACCGCCAGGCACTGGCCGGTGATGTATCCGGCCGCGGGCATGCACAGAAACGCCACTGCGGCGGCGACCTCCGCCGGCTCACCGATCCTTCCCATGGGCGTTCTGTCCAGCACGGCTGCCCTGTAATCGTCGTCCTCGAGAACCTGGCGGGCCAGCGGCGTGTCGATATACCAGGGCGCCACCGCGTTCACCCGGATATGGTCACTGGCCCATTCCACGGCCAGGTTGCGGGTCATCTGGATCATGGCTGCCTTGGTCATGGCATAGGGTGCCCCGGTGCAGATGTGGGTCAGTCCCGCCACCGAGGCCACATTCACGACGCTCCCCTGGCCGCTACGCAGCCATTCTCGGCAGAGTCGGCTGACATGGAAAGCGGACTCCAGGTTGGTTTTGAAAACGGCGTCGAATTCGTCCTCGCTGTAACGGGACGCCGGTTTGCGGATATTGGTGCCCACGTTGTTGACCAGGGCGTCGAGACGGTCCGACCACGCCGAAACCTGCTCGGCGAGCCGTGCCCGGCCCTGCCTGGTCGCGACATCGGCAGCGAGGCCGCGGGCGTCGAGTCCCCGTTCGCGCCACTCCGACTCCCGGGCCGTCACGTCTTTCTGGTTGCGGGCGACGAACAGGACGCGGGCGCCAAGTTCCAGGAATTCGTCGACGATAGCCGCCCCGATACCCCGGGTAGCGCCCGTGACGAGCACGTTGTGGTTTCCGAGGCTCCATCTGTCTGTCGTCATTTTCACAGGTCCGTCCAAATAAAATGGCTGCCCCGGAGATACTCCGGGCTCGATTTCATTGTCTCCTGCCCCGTGCGACAATATCCAGCACGGTTTCATTTTCACGGAACGAATGAAGTTGAGCAGTTTCAAGGGCATACCGGTGACGCAAAGCGGTTCCAAGTTCCGCACGGAGCAGGGCTTTTCCGCCATCAAGAATGGCGTCAAGAGCAAGGCCCGGGCGAGCCGGACGCCTGTTGAGCGGAAACCGTCCTGGATCAAGGCGAAGATGCCTTCCGGGCCCGGGTTCCAGCAGGTCCGTGAGAACGTGCGGGAACATCGTCTCGCCACGGTCTGCGAGGAATCCATGTGCCCCAACATCGGGGAGTGCTGGAACAACGGCACGGCGACCCTGATGATCATGGGATCGGTCTGCACCCGGGCATGCCAGTTCTGCGCCGTGGATACCGGGAATCCGCGCGGCTGGCTGGATACCGAGGAACCCGTGAACTCCGCCCGTTCGGTCCAGCTCATGGGACTGCGCTACGTGGTCATCACCTCCGTGGACCGGGACGATCTGCCTGACGGCGGAGCCGGGCATTACGCCGCGTGCGTTCGGGAAATCAAGCGCCTCAATCCTGACACCGCCGTGGAGGCACTGACGCCGGACTTCCGGGGACGGCTGAAAGATGTGGAGACCGTGCTCGATTCGGGACTGGATGTGTTTGCCCAGAACGTGGAAACCGTGCGACGGCTCACGCACCCGGTCAGGGATCCGCGGGCGGGCTACGAGCAGACCCTTTCGGTGCTCGATCACGCCAATCGGTACCGTCCCGGCGTGCTGACCAAGACCAGCCTCATGCTGGGGCTGGGAGAGACCGACGCGGAGATCCGGGAGACCATGCAGGACCTGAACGCCATCGGTGTCAATATCCTGACGCTGGGTCAATATCTGAGGCCCACCGCCAATCACCTCCCCGTGGAGCGCTTTGTATCTCCCGAGCAGTTCGCGGATTACCGTCGCTGGGGACTCGCCATGGGATTCCTGGAGGTGGTGGCTGGCCCGCTGGTGCGCTCCAGCTACAGGGCGGATCAGGTCCTCGAGAAGAATAACGTCGGCTTATCGGATCCAGCCGTCGCCTGATCGCAGCGGCATGCAACCCTTCGCAGCCCGTCTGCATCTAAGCAGATGAACACGCGAGGAGGTGCGATATGAACCGTCTGCAGAAAATCAGTGCCAGGCTGGCCCGGTCCGAACGTTCGACCACCGGGGAACGCCGGCGCCGGAGTCCCCGACCGCCCCGGCACGGCAGCTGGCGCAGGATCATTCGGAAACTGGCTCGGCATCCGGACCGTTATCTGACCTGAATCCGGTCAGCCGGCGCCGGATCGGTGTAGAGATCCGGCGAAGCCGGTACCATAGCTCGTCTTCTGTCTTCAGCCTGCCGAGGACGAGCAGTGAGTGAACTTCTTTTCGAATACGGCCTGTTCCTGGCCAAGACCCTGACCATCGTCGCAGCCATCGTCTTTGTCATCGGGGCGGCGGCCAATGTTTCCCGACGTGAGCGTGAAGCCGGCGGCCTGACGGTCAAGCATTTGAATCAGCGATACCGGGAGCTGGCAGATGTGCTCCGCAAACAGGTGCTCTCCAAGCGTGATTACAAGACCCACGCCAAGAGTGCCAAAGCGGAGCGCAAGGCCCGGGAAAAGGGCAAGGCTGATCGCCGTCCCAGAACTTTTGTGCTCGACTTTCACGGGGATATCAAGGCTACGGCGGTGGCAAACCTGCGCCATGAGATCAGCGCGGTACTCGCTGTCGCCGAGGAAGCTGACGAGGTCCTTCT
>JASFOT010000198.1:0-4968 GCA_050116375.1 Gammaproteobacteria bacterium
CACACGCTTCCTTTTTATGTAGTCGCGTATCGCTTCTGTGAGCACGCCGGACACATTCTGGTGCGTCTCGGCGGCGAGCGCCTTCAGTTCGTTCCAGGCGTCTTCGTCAACTTTTGAACTGATCTTGATGCTTTGCATACCCAGAGAGTGGTTGACAAAACCAGAAATGTCAAGCTGACATCCGCCGGCGCGGGTTCTGTATGGGCGCCCTGGCGGGCGAGTTAGCTGCCGGACAGCCCCGCATGGCCCGGTGCTCGGCGCCGCCGGTACCGTCGCATGGTGTTCTTTCCAGCGGCAGAGGTTTCTGTTGTTGGGAATTCCGAGGCCCCACCCCAATACTGCCATCAATGTGAATCTCTCACAGATTGCTGGGGCGAATGCCTGAGCACCGGTCCTCCCGTGTCCCGCAGGTAATCAGGACAACTTCACGGTGGCCGACCGCCAACCCCTGGGGTCTTGGAGCAACCTGGCGTTTTCAAGCGAGCACACGGCTCGATCAGAAGATCCAGTCAGACTCGGCGCGGAGCACACCGTTGGCGTCCAGCTGGATTGCCACGTTGTCGAAAGCAATATCGATAAAGTCCTTTAGATTCGGCGCATCGGGACGAATTGCCACAGCGATGTTGTCCTTCTGTTCCCCAACCTTGCAGATCTCGACCTTGATCCTGAGACCCGGATTGAGCTTCATGGCGTATCGGAGCGCTACTTCGCCGCCGAGGCCCGCAATGTGCGTGCCGGACTGAACGGCTGCAAGCATTGACCCGATATCTTCAAAAACTGTCATGGAGTCCTCGAGCCCCAGGTTCCGCAGCGCGCCTTCGAAAACTGTGCCGCGCTGGGCCCCGATCTTCCAATTGCCGCTGGCGAGCGAAGCCAGATCATCTGGCGCATTCGGGCATTGGAGACCGGTCTGTAGCGCCACCCGGCGATTCAGGGCAAGCGAGACGTGCTCGTTCACGTACGGGCGCGAGAAGCGAACCCGTAGACTCCGCGCCATCGTTCGCGTGATGAAAGAAATTGCGATGTCGACCTGGCCGGAGGCTGCTTGCTCGACGAGGGCGTCGGTGGTCTCGGCGGAGCGCACGAATTCGGTAGCGACCCCCAGCCTGTCGGCCAGCCCCCTGGCGATGCGAACGTCGATTCCGGTCGGCGTACCGTCCTCGGCGGTGATCAGGAACGGCGGAATATCCTTGGCGAGCAGGGCGACCCGCAGCGTGCCTCGATCGACAATTGTCTGGATGTCGGAGAACGGCGTCGTCGCATCCTGACTTGCTGCCGTCGCCGGCAGGCACGAGATCATGATCCACGCGGCCGCCGCGAGCAGTGGCGACCTGAACATCAGCGTCAGCGGGTTGTTGCGCCAGATGGCGTTAGCCGTCATTTCATCGTCCTGTCACTGTGCTCCCCCCGGCATGGCGTCGAAGAGCGTGTCTCAAGGTGCGTCATTCGGTACTTCCTGCCCCTGCGTCGGCCGAGCGGCTTTATCTGCATTTCCTCTTGCATCAGCGAGGGGTTTTGCAGTGATGACGGCGAGCGCAGCCGTTCCGAGGACAGTCAACAGGGAACCAAGCGGTGCTACCGCTGCCTGCGTGGTCGCGAGCACGACAACGGAGAGTGAATCCGGTATTCCAGCGCTAAGCAGAATCGGCGCCATGATAGGTGCGAGGGCCGCCCCTCCGCCAAAGGCGGTGGCCCCCGAGATCAGGCATGCGACAGCGACGACCGCGGTTCCGGCAATTCCCAATGTCACCCCGTAAACCTGCGCCAGGAACAGGACCGTGAACGTAAACAAGAGCACCTGTCCATGCTGATTCGCAATAACACCGAAAGGCGCGACTGTTTCGGTTACCCGTCGATCGACACCAAAGCTTTCGCTTAGCGCCCGCATCGACGAATACAGGGCGACCAGTGGGTTATCGGTGGCAAAGGCCATGATCAAAGGGTGCTTGAGATCGGCCAGCACCCGCCATGGCGTCTTGCGGGAGATCAGGCCGAGGTAAAGGGAGAGGCTCAGGATCGCCAGGGCTCCGGCGAGATAGAAGAATCCGACGTAGTGCAGCAGTGCGGACAGCAGTTCGGGATCCGCTTCGGCCATGTTTCCGGCGGCAATGCAAAAAAGACCGATGGGCAGAAGAACGAGAACCCACTGGAACACCTTGGCAAATGCCGCATACAGCGAGTTCAGCACCTGCAAAGTCGTGTCGGCGCCGGGCGAGTCGATAACCCCGAGCGCCAGCCCGAGCAGAATGGAGAAAAATACGATCTTGAGGAACGCTGCGCTTGAAAGGGCCGAGAAAACGTTGTCCGGCACCATTCTGTCCAGAAGATCCACGAACGGGCTGCCCTGTGTGAGTGCCTGCTGGTTTGCCATCTGCTGGCCAAGTGCTGCCGACGTGGCATCTCCCAGGTCCGCGCCGGGAGCGAACAGGAGAGCCACCAGTAGGGCGGCCGCGAACGGAATGAGCAGTAGCAGCACATAAAATCCTGCCATCCTGGGAAACAGTTTTCGCGTCGTCGGGTCCCGCAGCATCTGGCCAATGCCCCATGTGAGAGCGGTGACGAGTATCGGCAACACGCACATCGACAACAAAGCGACGTACAGCTTGCCGAAAGGCTGGAGCAGCTTGGCCGATTCACTGAAGTGCAGACCGAAGGCTAAACCTGAAACCACGCCCGCAATGATCGTGGCGGGGTGCCCGACTATCTTGAGAATGATTTTCAGCAATGCGAAACCATGCAGGCGACTCTGGAGCCAGGGGGAGTCAGCGGGTGGTGTCAGGGTGCAGATGAGAGCCCATCAGACCTTGGTGATTGTAATGGCATACGACAGAAAGTCATCCCGAAGGCCAGGTCCGTGCACCCCAAGGCCGCGCGGTGCTGAATTGTCGGATTCGGAATCCGACGCCTGACAGCAGACCGAAAGCACCATCCGGGTGGTTACGAATATCCGAACACCCGGATACATGCCCGCGATCGGAGAAGTAAAAGGATCCGCGTATTCCAGCGAGTCGGTGCCATACAGCCTTCGGTTCGGGGCTTTCACGGGAATTGGGCGGGGTCAGCGCCTCTGGTTCGACTCGTGCGGTAGCCTCGATCCGAAATCATGCGGATCTGCGGGATCCCGGCAGGTTGCAGGAGCCAATCGGCGAGCTGGAGGAAACGCTTGCAGTCTGACCGGCGGACGGGAACGTATCGTATGCTTCGGCGCTCTACTCCCGGAATGCCGGTCATCGTGAAGGCACGCCGTGATAGCCTGACAGGCTCAGGACGCTGCAGTTGTAAAATCCGCAGAGGGTCGCCCCGGCGGAAGAGCTGAAATTTCGGTGATGCGCATTGCCGTGTCACCGGGATCGATCTGATTGAATGACTTTAACCTTCCGGAGGAATGTTTCGATGAAAAAACTCACCGTCGCGCTGATGTGCGCGCTACTTGGCATGGGCAGCACGGCCAGCGCGGTAGAGACCGAGGACTTCAAGGCCCACACGACACGCAATCTGGTCAATCTGTGCAGCGCTACTTCGGACGATGATCACTACGAGGCCGCCATGGGATTCTGTCTCGGATTCCTGGACGCAGCCCACGACTATCACCGCGTCCTTACGAGCGGTGACCTGGTGGCGCCGATTGCCTGTGCGCCGAAACCGGTGACTCGCGAGGAAATAAAGAGCGTATTCCTGGCCTGGGCCAAGGCCAACCCGGGTCTTATGGACAACGAGGCGCCGATCCAGGGCGTCATGCGCGCCGCCGCCGCCAAATGGCCTTGCGGACAGTGACGGACGGATTGAAGGAGCAATTGATCATGCAAGCAGTAAAAGTGAATCGCGGCTTCCTGGCCGCAGGGTTGTTGGCGGCTCTGCTGGCCGGCTGTTCAATGACGCCGGGCCAGGAAGACACGGCACGCCGGACCGCGTCCGGCGCCGGCATCGGGGTTGCGGCGGGCGCCCTGGTGGGTGAGCTGGCTACCGGGCAGCCCCTGCACGGCGCGGCGATCGGTGCCGCGGCCGGTGCCGTTGGCGGATGGCTTTACGACCATCACAAGAAGAAGACGGAAACGTCGGGCTACTAGTCCGCTGCTTCCGGATCGCGGCCGCTCCTGGCAACGCCGGGAGCGGCCGGATGGTGTGTCGCTCTACTGCGGCACCTACAAGTCCGCTCACTCGGCCAGACGGAAAGCGGACGATCGAGAAAATATTTCGTGTCCGGTAGACTGACAGGGTCCGGCAAGAAGTATTCCCGATGAGCGCGCCCCTCGACAAGTACACAATTCCCCAGGCGCTGGGAACGGCGGCGACACGGCGTTTCCACGTGATGGCCAAGCCCGCCGGGTCGGCGTGCAATCTGGACTGTACCTACTGCTTCTACCTGAGCAAGCGTGACCTGCCGGACGGTCCCGGCGGCGGCCACATGGACGACTCGCTGCTCGAGCGGTTTATCAGGGAATACATCGACGGGGTCACCGGCGATGAGGTGGTCTTCTCGTGGCAGGGGGGCGAGCCCACCCTGCGCGGCCTCGACTTCTTCGAGAAGGTAGTTGCTTATCAGGCGAAGCACGCCAAGCCCGGCCAGCGCATCGAGAACGACCTGCAGACCAACGGAACCCTGCTCGACGACAACTGGGCCCGATTCCTCAGGGATCACCGCTTCCTGGTGGGCCTGTCCGTCGATGGTCCAAGGGAGATTCACGATCGCCTTCGGGTCGACAAGCAAGGCAAGCCCTCCTTTGACAAGGTGATGGCCGCCGCGGACCTGCTCCATCGTTACAAGGTGCCGTTCAACACCCTGACCTGCGTGTACCGCTTCAATGCGAGAAAACCGCTCGATATCTATCGTTTCCTGCGCAGGGAGATGCGATCGACCTACATGCAGTTCATTCCCATCGTGCAGATCCAGGGGTTCGAGACTACCGCGCCGCAGGCCTGGGACGAGTCACGTTTGCCGATCGTAGGAACGCCCGAATCGCGCCCGGG
>JASFOT010000199.1:0-4963 GCA_050116375.1 Gammaproteobacteria bacterium
CAGGGCTGCTGTCTTTCAGGGAGATTCCGGTTCTTCTTGACGCCATCGAGGCGCTGGGTCGTCGCCCTGACCTGGTGATCTGCGACGGGCAGGGGATCGCCCACCCGCGGCGCTTCGGCCTTGCATGCCACCTCGGTGTACTGACGGACCTGCCTGCCATCGGTGTGGCCAAGAGCCGGCTGACAGGCAAGCACGAAGTCGTTCCGGACAGGAAGGGCGCATGGGTGCCGCTGCGGGACGGCGACGACGTGATAGGCGCGGTTCTGAGGACCCGGCGAGGCGTTCGGCCCGTGTATGTCTCGCCAGGGCATAAGGTGAGCCTTGAGAGCGCAATTCGCCTGACCCTGGACTGCATCACCCGTTTCCGTCTGCCGGAAACAACTCGCTGGGCGGATCGCCTCGCCGGAGGGGGCTGAACCGGCGCGTTCCGTCTGGCGGCGCTTTACGGTGAAGGCAGCATAAGTACACTACGGCCCCATGCGATCTGGGTCGATCTTGGGTTCGGTGATGCTCGCGGCTTCGGCCGCGCTACTTGTTCTTGCCGGATGTGCGGATCGCGAGTCCTCGACGGCAGAGCGGCCCGCGGCTGCACCCGAAATCCGCAAAACGGTGGCCCTGGTGGGAGGCACGCTGGTGAACGGGGCCGGCGAGGATGTCGTCCCCGGAGCGGTGGTGGTCATCGAAGGCGACCGGATTGCCTGCGCGGGGCCGGGCGCGGACTGTGGTGTTCCCGATGCCGCCCGGGTGATCGATGTGTCGGGTCGCTGGATCACACCCGGCATTGTGGATGCCCACGTGCATTTTTCGCAGACCGCGTGGGCTGACGGGCGTCCCGATGCCCTGGATGTCAGGGCTCTTTATCCCTTCGAGGCGGTGCAGTACCGGCAGCGGACCATGCCCGAAAGGTATTTCCGCTCCTACCTGTGTGCGGGCGTGACCGCGGTGTTCGACGTCGGCGGGTTTCCGTGGACCTGGACGTTGCGGTCGAGGACCGAGGCCGACGTGTTCGCGCCCCACGTAGCGGCCGCAGGCCCGCTGATCAGCCACGTGAGCCCTCCCCAGTGGGTACTCCCGGCGGAACGGAAAATCATTGAGCTGGCGGACAGCGAGTCGGGTCGCGCCGGGGTTCGTTATATCGCTGCAAACCGATCGGACGCGGTCAAGCTCTGGTTTATCGCGCCGACGGACGAAATGCGCACCGAGATCGATGCCCGGGTGCGGGCCGTCGCGGAAGAGGCCGACAATTACGGCATTCCTCTGATTGTCCACGCGACCTCCCTCCGGGAAGCCAAAGTTGCCGTCAAGGCTGGTGCGCGGGTCCTAGTCCACAGCGTACAGGATCGCCCGGTTGACGAGGAATTCATCGGCATGATGACCGCTTCTTCAGGGGAAGTCCTCTACATGCCCACGCTGACCGTGCGAGGCGGCTATGTGCGGATGTACGAATCGGCGCTGACCGGGGAAGTCCCGGAGATTGACGATCCGAATCGCTGCGTCGACGAGGATACACTGACAAAGATCGCCGAATCCGCGGAAGCCCGGGAGTACATGCGGTTCGGGGAGGAGCGCTTCGAGAGTTACGCAGCCAGGGCCGCCGAGGCGTACGAGATCATGGTGGCAAACCTGCGAGTGCTGCACGAGGCCGGGGCGACCATTGCCATGGGAACGGACGCGGGCAACCCGCTGACGGTGGCCGGGCCATCCGTATATACCGAGATGGAGGCCATGCAGGATGCGGGAATGTCACCGATGTCTGTTATTGTCGCGGCGACGCGAAACAGCGCCCGGGCGATGAATCGTGAACAGGACATGGGTACGGTTGAAGCCGGAAAGATCGCGAATCTGCTGGTTCTCGCCGCGGATCCGGTGGCGGATGTGAGGAATTTCCGGCAGCTGGAGGCCGTGATCCGCGGAGGCAGATTCCACAACCAGCACAGTCTGCAACGCCCCGAAAGAGGAGCACATTGAAGCCATATGACAAAGCCCATAGACAACAGTTTCTGGGTGATACCCGACCTATTGCTGGCCGGCGAGCATCCCGGCGCCGCGGGCGAGGAAGAGATGGTGAGGCGGATCCGCCGTTTTCTGGTGAGCGGAGTCAGCCAGTTCATCGATCTCAGTGACAAAAAGGAATGCGGGTCCTACGAAGAGATCCTGACGCGGGAATCCGGCCTGCTGGGCGTTGATGCCCGGTACAGCCATCATCCCATCCGGGACAAGGGGATACCCAGGAGTCCGGTGCAAATGGCTGCGGTGTTCCGCGAAGTCAGCGACGCCATGGGCAGGGGACAGATCACCTATATCCACGCAAACCGCGGTGTCGGGCGAACGGGCGTCGCCGTGGGCTGTTATCTGGTGGAATGCGGTCTGCCCGCGGACAGAGCTGTCAGGAAACTCGCGATCCTGTACAGCGCCATGGAGAAGAGCGCATGGGAACCGAGTATTCCGGAGACGGAACAGCAACTCGATTACATTCGCCACTGGGAGCCGGGCGCGGGCCAGGCGTGAGGGTCCGCGCCGGAGCCCGAGCCCGGTCAATCGATGACCCGGTTGAATGATGGGCCAGACGCGGGCGAGGAGCACCATCGGCTGGTGCAGGCGGCAGTGCTTTATTTCGTCACCGACGAGGACGCGGAAGGTGATACCAGCTCACTCATCGGATTCGACGATGACAGGCGGGTGGTCCGGAGGGTGCTGGGTGAACTGGAGCGCGCCGGAACAGCGATCCCGGAGCGCTAGCCGCGCAGAGGCCGGCGATCTCTGTCAGTCGGTGCCGATCAGCAAGCGGATTCCATAGGCCACCAGCACCCAGAAGGCCAGGCTCGCGATCCAGAGGACCGCGAACCAGCCAATGCGTCTCCAGGCCCCGTCGCCGCGCCCGGACTCAGTGGTAGCCGGCATCGGCAGTCACCTTGCCGCGGAAGACCCAGTAAACATATGCCGTGTACCCGAGAATGACCGGCAGCATGACGACGGCGCCGACAAGAAGCAGTCCCTGGGCATTGGGCGCCGCCGCGGCCTCGTGAATACTCAGTCCGTAAGGCACAAGATAGGGATAAATTCCGATCACCAGTCCGATGAAGCCCAGCAGGAACAGCGAACAGGCCCAGATGTGCGGCCCGTAGGTGCTGCCCGTGCGCAGGCCCTGGACGAGCTTCCAGAAAGCCACGCCCACCAGAATCGGGACGGGTGTCAACGGCAGCAGCCGGCCCCAGTCCACGTCGGGATATCTCAGTCCCCATCTGTCCGCTGCTGCGGCATCCAGGGCCGGCACCCAGAAACTGACCACCGCCATCATCACCAGAACCACCAGGGCGGCGATAAGCGCGACTTTTCTGGCCCAGTCCAGCAGATCCCCTTCCGTCTTGATGACGAGCCATGTCGCGCCAAGCAGCGTGTAGCCCCAGACCATGGCGCAGCCGACAACGAAGCTGAAGGGAGTCAACCAGTCGAACATCCCGCCCACGAACCTGCCGTCGGCCAGCTGGATGCCCTGAACGATGGAGCCCAGCACCAGTCCCTGGGAAAAAGTTGCCACCACGGATCCCCAGTGGAAAGCCTGATCCCAGACCCGGCGGCCTGCGCCGGTGGCCTTGAAACGGAATTCGAAGGCAACGCCCCGGAAGATGAGGGCGGTCAACATGAAGCCGATGGGCATGTAGACGGCCGGCATCAATGCGGCGTAGGCCTTGGGGAAGGCGGCGAAAAGTCCGCCGCCGCCCAGGATCAGCCATGTCTCGTTGCCGTCCCAGATCGGTGCCACCGAGTTCATCATGATGTCGCGATCCTGGTCGGTGGCGGCGAACGGGAACAGGATCCCCACCCCGAGGTCGAAGCCGTCCAGCAGGATGTACATCAACACGGCCACCGCAAGGAGGCCCGCCCATATCATCGGAAGATCAAGCCATTCCATCGCTCAGACCTCCGCAGGATCGTCCCGCCCCAGCGCCAGGGGCAGTCCGAGGATCGGTTGTTTCGACTCTTTCTCCGGCGGCGGTCCCTTTTCTTCCGGACCCTTGAAGGCAAGCTGGAAGATGTAGAACGTGCCGGCCGCGAATACGATCGTGTAGGCGAAAACGAAAACGATCAGGGACGTCTCCACGGCGGCGGCCGTGACCGGAGATGCGGAATCGGCTGTCCGCAGCAGGCCGTAAACCGTATAAGGCTGTCTCCCGACCTCGGCGGTAAACCATCCGGTCAGCACCGCTATAAAGCCCGTCGGGCCCGCCAGAAAGCAAAGGCGCAGGAACCATGGCTGAGACTCCACCTTGTCTCGCCATACCAGGAAAGCGCCGTACAGTCCGATGAAAAGCATCAGCATCCCCAGGCCCACCATGATCCGGAAGCTCCAGAAAGTGACGGCGACGGGCGGACGTTCCTCGGCGGGCCATTCCTTGAGGCCGCGAATGGGGCCGTCGAAAGAACCGGTCACGACCAGGCTACCCACCTTCGGCAGCTGGATCGTCAGGTCGTTGGCTTCTTTCTCTTCATCGGGCAGCGCAAACAGGATCAGGGGCGCGTTGTTCTCGTAGCTTTCCCAGTGTCCCTCCATCGCCGCCAGCTTGATCGGCTGGTACTCATAGACGTTCGCGCCATGCTCGTGGCCCGCGATCATCTGTAGCGGGACCACGATGGCCAGGAACCCGAGAGCCATTTTCGTCATCACTCGAGCCGGCTCCTTTCGAGTTCCCCTGAGCAGGTGGAGCGCGCCCACGGAGCCGACTACCAGAGCCGTCGTGCAGTAGGCGGCCAGCACCATATGAACAAACCGGTAGGGGAAGGACGGATTGAAGATCACTTCAATCCAGTCGGTGGCGAAGAAAACGCCGTCGCGGATTTCGAAGCCGGCGGGCGTCTGCATCCAGCTGTTGGCAGCCAGGATCCAGAAAGCGGAGATCACCGTGCCCACCGCCACGATACAGGTGGACGCAAAGTGCAGCTTGCGGCCGACCTTGTTCCAGCC
>JASFOT010000200.1:0-4949 GCA_050116375.1 Gammaproteobacteria bacterium
GGACATCCCGGTCGAAAAGGTGGACGTGGTTGTAACCCGAAAAGAGCACGCTAACCGCACGATAATGGAACTGGCCGGGGAGAAGTTCGCCCGCGGGGTGTTCCTGAAAAAAATCACCCGCGGCGCCACGTCCGTCGACATCCCCATCCTGCCGAAGACCACCGTCAATCGAGGCGACATCCTGACCGTCATGGGATCGCGCAAGCACACCGATGCCGTAGTCGAGGCGCTGGGTTACGCAGACCGCCCGACCGATGCCACGGACATGGTCTGGGTCGGCATCGCCATCGTGCTGGGCGGCCTGGTGGGCGCCGTAGTCATCCCCGCGGGCAACGTCCCGATCACCCTTTCGACCTCCGGCGGAGCACTGATCGCGGGCATCGTGCTGGGCTGGCTGCGGGGCGTGCATCCCACCTTTGGCCGGGTGCCGTCGGGCGCGCTGTGGATGATGAACTCGGTAGGGCTTAATGTCTTTATCGCCATCGTCGGCATCTCCTCGGGGCCCACGTTCATCGCCGGTGTGAAGGAGGCCGGATTCGGCCTGCTTTTCTGGGGGGTCTTCGTGACGTCGGTGCCGATGCTGCTGGCGCCGCTAATCGGCAAGTACGTATTCCGGTTCGACCCGGCCATCAATCTCGGCTGCTGCGGCGGCGCCCGCACCAGCACCGCCTCGGTAGCCATGGTGGGTGATGTGGCGAACAGTAACGTGCCGATGCTCGGCTACACGGTGCCATACGCGGTGTCCAACACCCTGCTAACCCTGTGGGGACTGGTGATCGTGCTGATGCTGACCTGAGCAGCGAGCCTGCGGTCGTCGAGGCGGGCCCGGGCGGCCACGAAACGACCCAGTCTCAAGGAGAACAAGGATGGACCTGAAAAGCTTCTCGAAAGTCATGAAGATCAGCCCCTTCGAGGTGAAGGATGTCCTGATCGACCTCGCCGAAAGCCATGCCGAGCGCATGATGCTCAACGCCGGGCGCGGCAATCCGAACTGGGTCGCCACGCCGCCGCGCCACGCGTTCTGGCAGCTCGGGCGCTTTGCCACCCTCGAAGCCGAACGCTTCCAGGGCTACCTGCGCCAGGGCGTCGGCGGGCTGCCCGAGCACGCGGGCATCGTGGCGCGTTTCGACACTTTCCTGCAGTTGAACCGGGGCGAACCGGGGGTGGACTTCCTGAGCGCGGCCGTGGCCTATGTGCGTGACCGGCTCGGCTACCCGGCGGATGACTTCCTGCACGAAATGGCCTGCGGCATCCTGGCCTGCAACTACCCGGTGCCCGACCGGATGCTGAAGCTGTCCGAAGTCATCTGCCGCGAGTATCTGCAGCGGGAAATGTGCCAGGGCGCCCCCGTCACCGGCGGCATCGACCTGTTTGCCGTGGAAGGCGGCACCGCGGCGATGTGCTACATCTTCAACAGCCTCAAGGCGAACCGCCTGCTGCGTCCCGGGGACAAGGTGGCGATCGCGCGACCGATCTTCACCCCCTACCTGGAAATGCCAGAGCTCGAAGACTACGGGCTGGAAGAGGTCTTCATCGACGCCGACGAACACGACGGCTGGCAGCTTCCGGACAGCGAGCTGGACAAGCTCCGTGACCCTGCCGTGAAGGCCTTCTTTCTCGTCAATCCCAGCAACCCGCCGTCGGTCCAGGTTGGCCAGCGTGCCAGGGCCACGATTGCCAGCATCATCGAAAAGGACCGCCCGGATCTCATCCTGCTGACGGATGACGTCTACGGGACCTTCGTCGACGGCTTTGTGTCGATGTTCGCCCTCTGCCCGCACAACACGATCCTGGTGTATTCCTACTCCAAGTATTTTGGTGCCACCGGCTGGCGGCTCGGGGTCATCGCGCTGCACGCGGACAACGTGCTCGACCGGCAGCTGAGCAAGCTCCCGAAAGCCGATCTGCAAGCGCTGGACAAGCGTTACTCGTCCCTCTCACTGGAGCCGCGCAAGCTGAAGATGATCGACCGGCTGGTCGCCGACAGCCGCGCGGTGGCCCTGAACCACACGGCGGGACTGTCCACGCCCCAGCAGGTGCAGATGGTGCTGTTCTCCCTGTTCTCGCTGATGGACACCGCCGACGCCTACAAGGCGGAGATGAAGCGCCTGGTCCGGCAGCGGGTCGCCACTCTCTACGGGGCCATGGGGCTGGTAAAGGAGCCGGATCCGGACAGCGCGGCCTACTACGAGGAGCTGACGCTGGATGCCATCGGCGGCCGGCTCTACGGCGACGAGTTCGTAAAGTGGATGGTCAAGGAACTGGCACCGGGAGAAGTGCTCTATCGCATCGCCGACGAGGCAGGCGTCGTGCTCATGCCCGGCCGCGGCTTCGGCGACACGGCGCCGTCCGCCCGGGTGTCCCTCGCCAATCTTAACGAGAGCGATTACGCCGCCATCGGCAGGGCCATCCGGCGCCTGCTGGACGACTACTACGAGCGGTTCCAGAAAAGAACGCCCAAATCCAAGACAACCAGGAGGACACGTCGATGAAGGGACTCAGGAAAATAGCCACCCCGTACGGTGTGCTGATGGCGCTGACGCTGGCCCTCGGCCTGCTGATCTCGGCCGCCCCCTCGGCGGCAGCCGAAAAGCCGCGCATCGCCATCCTGGCGACAGGCGGCACTATCGCCGGTGCCCAGCCCGACACCAGCGAGCCGGGCTACAAGGCCGGTTCCGTGTCGGTGGACGCGATCCTTGCGGCAGTGCCCGGGCTGTCGGACATCGCCGAATTCGACGGCGAGCAGGTGGCCAACATCGGCAGCCAGGACATGAACGATGCGGTGTGGCTGAAGCTGGCCCGGCGCATCAACGAGATCGAGGCCGAGGGGAAGATCGACGGCATCGTGATCACCCACGGCACCGATACCTACGAGGAGACAGCCTATTTCCTGAATTTGATGGTGAAGACCGACATGCCCATCGTACTGGTGGGCTCCATGCGCCCGTCCACGGCCATCAGCGCCGACGGGCCCATGAATATCTACAACGGCGTGGTCGTCGCGACGCTGCCGGAAGCCAGAGGCCGTGGCGTGCTGGCGATGATGAATGACGATCTGCACTACGCCCGTCGGGTCACCAAAACCAACACCACTCACCTGGACACCATGAAGTCGCCCAACGGGGGACGCGCCGGCACATGCGATACCGGGAAATGCACACTGTTCGGCCCGACCGCCAAGCGGCACACGACCGGGAGCGAATTCTCTCTCCCCGCGGACCTGACGGCTCTGCCGGACGTGGCCATCATCTACGCTCATGCCAATCTGGACGACAGGCTGATCAAGGGGGCTGCGGCCGCCGGGGCCAAAGGCATCGTGGTGGCCGGCGTCGGCGACGGCAACATGACGCAGCCGGCGCTGGACGCCCTTGCGGAGCTCGCGAAACAGGGTGTAGTGGTCGTGCGCTCCAGCCGCGTCGGCAGCGGCATCGTGAAACGCAACGTCGAGGTCGACGACGACAAGCTGGGATTCGTGGCGGCCATGGACCTGAATCCCCAGAAGGCGCGCATCCTGCTGCAGGCCGCGCTGCTGACGACGACCGACCCGGCAGAGATCCAGCGGATGTTTACCGAATATTGAGTTCGGTCAATCGGGGATTCGCTTGCGGGCTCCCGGCCCATACGTGCCGGGAGCCGTGCTCAGTGTCCGGGACGTAGAGCCCGGGCAGGCCACTCGAGGACGGCGACGGCCTCTCAGCTGCTGATCAAGGTCCTACCGCCGTCGCTTTCGCTTACTGGCGCCCCCGCCGACCCGCATTTACTCGACGGTTGTTTGATTCGGAAACGGAGGGAGAAAAATGGAAAAGATGAAGACGCGATTGACAATACTGTTGCTGGCCGGACTTGCCTTGTCATCCAACCCACTGCAGGCTGACGACGGCAACGTCACCGCCGAGGACCTGGTCAGTTACTGCGGTATCACCGACGAGGACCCGGATAACCACACCGCCATCGCTTTTTGCTACGGCTATATAGACGCCGCGCTCGACTATCACCACGCGATCACGGCCGATGGTGAAGGCCGAATCACCTGCCCACCGGGCGACGTGACGCGCGCGGACGTCGCCGCGGTCGTCGTTGAGTGGGCGGAAATCCATACCGACAAGGTTGACGACAACCCGCCCGTGCACATGGTTATGCAGGCGCTGGGCGACGAATGGCCTTGTGAGTGAGCCGGAAAGCATCTTTGGGAGATAGCTATGAAAACCGCTTCAAGATATCTAATGGCGACGGTCCTGCTTTCGAGCCTGACTGCCTGCGCGAACATGAACGACACCGATAAGCGCACGCTGGGCGGCGCCGGCATCGGCGCTGCCAGCGGCGCACTGATCGGCGAGCTGGCCACCGGACAGCCGCTGCACGGCGCCGTCATCGGCGCTGCCGCGGGGGCGGCTGGCGGCTGGCTGTACGACCGCCACAAGCGCAACTAGCCACCCCGATGACGCGGCCGTCCCGTGCTCTCAGCGGCCGAGCGACGCCTCGGCCACCGTCGCTCGACAGACAGCCGGCGTCGTGCCCGTCCAGCGGCGGAAAGCGCGTGTGAAGGCGGAGTGCTCGGAGTATCCGAGCTGGAGGGCAATCCTGGCGAGGCTGACGTCGCCCTCCCGGAGCCGCGCCAGGGCGGCCCGGCATCGGGCGCTGTCGACGACCTCCGAGTACGTCGTGCCTTCTTTGGCGAGTGTTCTCTGCTCCTGCTGCAGGCCGCGCTACTGACGACGAGCGACCCGACGCAAATTCAACGGGTGTTCACCGAGTACTGAATATCGTCCGTCAATCGCGCCGATCAGCGGCGAGCACTCTGGAGCATGCTCCAGTCACAGTTGGCGCGCCGAGCGGTCAGCCCGGGCCGTCAGGCCTCATTAGCACGGAGCACGGCGGCCGCGTTTCTTGGTGTCCTCACTGTCAGCGACGGGTCCGTGAATCGGGACACCAGTCGTGGCCGTCGCCCA
>JASFOT010000201.1:0-4916 GCA_050116375.1 Gammaproteobacteria bacterium
TCCGATCAGCAGCGATCCCCCGTGCCGTCAGCGCCTCGCGAACGGACCCGACACGCTCGCCGGAAAGTTCAAGATTGGCCGCCGATTCGCCCCGGGGATCCGCGTATCCGTCCAGCCGGATTTTGAGGTCCGGATTTTCTTCCAGCATGCGGGCCAGTCCGTCGAGGCGAACGTCGGACTCAGGCTCGATGGCGCTGTGCCCCGTCCGGAACATGATCTCGGTCTCGATTTCCAGGCTCGAACGACGGGCCCGCTCCAGTTCCGCGATCCTCGTATCGCGGTCCGATAGATCCGCCCGCAAATCGGACGCCTCTCTTCGCGCCTGCTGAAGCGAAGCTCTGAGTTCGTCGAGATCGGACCGGTTCATGGCCAGTTCGGATTCCAGTTCACCGGCGGCGCGGGCGCGGGCCAGACGCTCGGCGAAAAAGCCCCCGAAGCCGGCACCCAACAGCGCGCCGGGCGGGCCCGCCAGCAGGGCCCCGGCCGCCGCACCGGCGCCGACACCGGCCTTGCCCCATCGGTCTGGTCGGGGATCCGCCTTGGCGACCCCCCCTAGCAGGACCATGGAGACGAGCAAAACCATCAAGCAACTTTTCATATCCTTCTCCTTGTGAAACTCCGCGGAGCGACTCCAGAAACGCTCCTGGAGAGTCATTGAGCCATGCCCAGGGGCCCGGGCCGAGGCGGATCCGGGTCAGCTGGCGGACGAAAAATGACGAACTATGGCGAGAGCGACTCCGGGAGGGGCTCGCCGATCGTTCTAGAATGCGGGAACCGGCAAACACCGATTCCGAACTCGGGAGGCAGCGATCCATGAACATCGAGATCTGGTCCATCGAAGGCAACCGACAATCGCTGGACGGGGGCGCCATGTTCGGCAACGTGCCGAGAGCCCTGTGGTCACGCTGGATCGAGCCCGATGAACAAAATCGCATCCCCCTGGCCTGCCGTGCCCTTCTGGCAAAACTGGAGGACGGCCGGCAAATCCTGTTCGAAACCGGGATCGGGGCGTTTTTCGAGCCCAAATACCGGGAAAGGTACGGGGTCCTTGAATCCGGGCACGTGCTCCTGGAGTCGCTCGAGGCGGCCGGGACCAGTCACGAAGCCATCGACGGAGTGGTGTTGAGCCACCTTCACTTCGATCATGCGGGCGGCCTCCTGTCGCCCTGGTCCGCAGACTCGCCGGCGAAACTGCTGTTCCCGAAAGCGCGATTCATCGTCGGCCGTGACGCCTGGGAAAGGGCCGTTCACCCGCACCCGCGGGACCGGGCGTCATTCATCCCGGAGCTGCCGAAGCTGCTGTCCGAATCCGGGCGGCTGGAGATCGTTGACGGCGACAGCTCCTCCTGGCTGGGGCAAAGCGTCCGCTTCGAGTTCAGCCAGGGTCACACCCCCGGCCTCATGCTGTCGGAAATCGGGGGTGACGGCGGAGTTGCCTTCTGCGCGGACCTGATCCCCGGCACACCCTGGGTGCACCTTCCCGTCACCATGGGTTACGACAGGTTTCCCGAACGACTCATCGACGAGAAGCGCCGGTTTCTGACGGACAAGCTGGAAAGGGGCGTGCGGCTGTTCTTCACCCATGACCCGGCAGTGGCCATGGCGAGGCCGATCCGGGACGAGCGAGGCAGGTTCTCGGTTGAGGATCCCAGGGCCCGCGTATCGGCCCTTCGGCTCGACAGCTGATCCGGAAAGACTCAGTCGAGAAAAGACTTGCTCTTGCGCTTCCAGGGCAGCCAGCTGTGGCTGTCCCGGCGCGCTTCGCTCGCCTTTTTGCGCTGTCTGTCCAGCCAGTCCATTCGGGTGACGGGCCTGTCGTCGCCAGCCGCCGCGCGACGCTGGGACTCGGCCTCCCGGAAACTGCAGAAATCCCTGAAAGCCTTGACCTCGGAAGACAGCTCTCGCACGACGAGGTCCACCATGACGGCATCGTCCAGGTATCCGAGGCCGGGAACGTCATCGGGAATCAGATCGCGGGTGTTGGCGAAATAGGCAAGAGCGTTGATGACGCGGGAAACATCCTCCTTCGGCAGCTGCCAGTCCGGGTCCTCGACCATTGCCACCAGCTCCTCGAGCCTCTCCAGGCGGGTCATCACGAAATTCGGCGCCCCTGAATTGCGAGCCTTCACCAGCAGGTCCCGGCACGCCGCGATAATGTCGCCCTGCTGAAGTTCCTGTCCGATTTCGGCCCGGGCAGCATGGAAAATTTCCTCGAGCTGCTTCAGGTCGTGCGCATCGAATTCGATAACGATCCGGTCTTCTGCGGTCATGATGAGCTGGCCTCCTCCGGTCCGCGCCCGGGCACCAGTATAGGTTCAGCGTGTCAGCCGCGGAAGTCGTTGAGGCCGACGAAGGTTCCGCCGTTTCGATAACACAGGGCCCGCATCAGGGTTGCAAATCGCACCCCGGTGGACTGCATATTCTGGGGCTGTGTCAGCACGTAAGGAAATCCGATCGCGTGTATCCGCACCCGGCGATTCCCCCTGGAATCCGCCTGATTGATGCGGTCCACGGTCCGGATCACGTTCTCGATGCTCTTCCCGGTGAACTCGTCCCCGAAGACATAGAGACTGATTCGTTTGTCAGGGGCATAGAAGGTCTGGATCGCAGTTGTGATTCCTTCCACCGGACTGGAATTGCTGAAAGGCCGCCAGGTAGCCAGTGAATTGATGATGCCGCGACGACGGGCCGGCGTGTCCGGAATCCACTTGTTGCGGTACCGGGAAAAGAGATAGGCGCCCATGTCGTTCATCACCTGGATTCCCTTCACTTCCGGATAAACGTCCAGCACCTCCTCCACCTTTCGCAGCAACAGCGGCCAGCTGTAGTTCTGCATGCTGCCCGACGTATCGATGATGAAAATCACGTACTCACTGTCGACGGGTATGCCGGCAACAGTCTGCCGCTCCAGGGTCTGACGCCGGCGGTCCCCCTGCAGGCGTTTCATCTCCTCGGTAAGTCGCTGTCGGGCCCGGGCCAGCTGTCCCTCGATAGTGCTCGAGACCGCAGAGTCCTGATCCGAGGCGGAGAACTCGCCCTGAATGCGCGAGAGATCCCCCTGAAGCCTCGCTACCCGGCGTTCTTCCTCCGAGAGCTGCTCCTTGCGCGAGACCAGTTCCTGATTGACGATCCGGGTCTCGCCGCGTATTTCCTCTATCTCTTCCTCCAGCGACTGGATGATGGCTTCCAGCTCCTCGGTGGTCTGCTCCAGCAACACGGGCTCCGCGAACTTCACCAGCACCAGCAGCAGGATCACCGCGCCGAATCCGCAGCAGATCACGTCCAGGAACGACAGGCCGACCAGCTCGACCTCGCGGCGTCTTTCTCTCCTGCTCATGGCCAGTCCCTCGATGGGCTGATGAAGGACCCCTGTGTGGCCTGGGCCAGCCGCCAGAATTCCGTCGCGGCCTGGGCATCACCCTCGATGGGCAGCAGCACCACGTTGACGGGAATCCCCCCCGGCAGTTCCTCCAGGGAGTTGTTGAAATGACGCAGCCGGGCGCGGCCGCTGACCGTGCGGCTCCGCGGTGGCTCCCGACCCTGCGTCGGCAGCCCGTCCGTAATGAGAAAAATATTGTCCGGTCGCGGCGTCAGGGTCTTCACCGAGGCAAAAGCATTGTGGAGGCTGGTACCTCCGTTCGGCACCAGCCGGCGGGAACCCTGGATGACCCGGTCGACCACTTCGGGATCGGCGGCCTCCAGCCACGTCTCAGCACTGTCCGGCAACACCGGGCTCGCGGTCTGACTGAACCGGACGATCTGGAACCGGGCGCCGGGCGGCAGCTGGGCTACCAGCCATTCCACGGTCCGCAGCGCCCTCTGCCACTTGGGAGAGCGGATTTTCTGTGCGTCGTCCATGTTTCGGCGACGGATGATGTTGACGATAGTCTCGTCCAGCATGCTGGCCGACGCGTCCAGAAGCACCAGGACCCGTTCTCCGCCCACTTTCACACCGGTCAGGTATTGCCTGTCTCCGTCGCCCTGAATTCGTCTCAGGCGGTCTCCCAGCTCCTCCGGCTGGCTGCTGGCGGCGGACAAACGCTTGCTGTCCTCTTCCAGGGCTTTCAGATCGGCCTTCAGCTTGTTGATGTGCTCCTGGCGGGCCACGGTGTCGTCTTCCATTTCCGCCAGCTCGACCTGCTTGTCCTCGATCAGTTCGATGATTCTCCTGGACAGTCCCCGGGCCTCGACGATCTTCTTTTCGGTTTCCTCGAGCGTATTGCGCAATTCCACCAGGTTGTCCTCCCCCTCGGAGGCTTCCACCCGCAGCTTGTCCGCCCGTTCGCTGAGATTCTTGTTCAGTTCATCGGAACGGATCGCCATGGTCGCGCTGATGATCATGTAGAAAAGCACCACGGCGCCGAAGCCACAGCTCATGATGTCCAGGAAGGACAGGCTGAAGGTATCCAGTCGTCGCCTTGCCATGTCAGTCTCGTGCCGCGACCAGCAGCATGCGGCTTCCGGGCGAGCCGACCCGAAGGACGTCGCCGGCCCGCAGTTCGGCCGTGCCCGAGACACGGCGATCATTGACCCAGGTGCCGTAGCGGCTCTCGTCCTGAACCAGGACCGCACCATCGTTCCGGTACACCAGGCAATGACGGCGGGATACGCCCTCCACCTTGTCCCGAACGACCACCGACCGATGCTCGCCGGAGGGCGAGACGCCTATCTCCAGCGGACTGGCATCGATGGTCCAGGCGACGCTTCCCTGAATCAGGTGGGTCGGCGGCGGTCTGCGATCCTCCTCCAGGGGCGCTGGCGGCGCAGTAGGTGCCGCACTGTCACCGAGCCGGGGCAGAGCGGTGACAAACCGGACCGAATCCGACCCGGACACGATGTGCTCACTGCGAGCCGCCGCGCCTTCCAGTACCGCTGCGGCATCCAGCGCCTGAACGTCCACGCCGGTGTCCAGCAGC
>JASFOT010000202.1:0-4900 GCA_050116375.1 Gammaproteobacteria bacterium
TGCTGGTCCAGCTCGACGCCATGGACAAGGACACCCCGGGAGTCGCCCTTGCACATCAGATCGCGGAATCCTTTCTCGAACTCGTCGCCAGGCAACAGTACCCCACGCTGAGAAAACGTCTGACATGCTCTCCCGAGGAGCTGGATACCGCTCTCGGACTGCTACGGACTCTGCATCCGAAACCGGGCGCCACCATACCGTCGACACCCCCCGAATACATCATCCCGGACGTGTTCGTACGGCGCCACGAGGACAGATGGGTGGTCGAGGCCAATCCGGGAATCGCGCCCAGGATCCGGGTCAACGACAGCTACGCAAAGCTGGTCAGCCGGGAAAAAGAGTACGAGACCCTCCGATCTCAGCTGCAGGAAGCACGATGGCTCGTGAAAAGCCTCGAAATCCGTAATGAGACACTGATACGCGTGGCCAGCTGCATCGTGCGCCGTCAGGAGGCTTTCCTGGAAAGAGGCGACATGGCAATGAAGCCGATGATCCTGAAGGACGTGGCCGAAGAACTCGGCATGCACGAGTCAACCATCTCCAGGGCGACCACTGCCAAATACATGCACACGCCGCGGGGCGTCTTCGAGTTCAAATTCTTTTTCTCCAGCCATGTTTCGGCCACCGACGGCAGCGAAGTATCCTCCACTGTGATCCGTGCCCAGATCCGGCGCCTGATCGCCGAAGAAGACGCAGCCAAGCCCCTGAGCGACAACGCAATTGCCAGGCTCCTGGAGAAGAGCGGCGCCAGGGTAGCGCGGCGAACCGTCGCCAAGTATCGGGAATCATTAGGGATTCCATCGTCCAGCGAACGGCGCAGAGCGGCCACGCTGTAATGCGCCCCGGTCTAGGCACGGGGCTCGAGTTGGTTCTAGAATAGGAGGCAGGGGCCCGGCCTGCACTGCCGGCCCCGATCAAAAACAAAATGAACTGCCCTTGCCAGCAAACTCCCGGTTACAAGCACAAGGATCATCGGCCCCCCCGAATCCGCTCCGCGGAGCAAGCCCGGAACAGAACAGGAAATCGGATAGACGGTCCACGATAGCCCTTGGGCCGTCGGAACCGTTCAGAGAGGAGAAGGTTATGCAGATCAATGTCACTGGCCACCACGTCGAAGTTACCGCTCCGCTGCGAGATTACGTGCACAGCAAGATGGAGAAGGTCGTGCGGCATTGCGATCACCTCACGGACGCCCGCTGCATACTGACCGTCGAGAAGCTGAGGCACAAGGCTGAAGCGACACTCTACGTGGCCGGGGGCAAGATCTACGCCGAATTCGTTGCCGGCGATATGTATGCCGCCATCGATGGACTGGTCGATCGTCTGGATCGACGCGTCAAGAAATACCGTGAGAAATTGACGGATCATCATCCCCGGGAGGCTCACCGTCAGCGTCTCGCCTGAGACGGGACGGGTTTGACTTTACGGGGCGGAGCGACACATGGACATCGCCTCCATAATCGAGCCCAGCAGGGTTCTACGAAACGTGGATGCGCGCAGCAAGAAGCACGCGCTCGATATCCTTAGCGAAATGATCGCCGGCGCCGACGACGAGCTCGCCCAGGGGGCGGTCTTCGACAGCCTCATCAGCCGGGAGAAGGTAGGTTGCACTGCCCTGCCCGGCGGAGTCGCCATCCCTCACGGCTGCATCGACGGGCTTGAAAGGATCATAGGGGCATTCGTTAAACTCGCGCATCCTGTCGACTACGATACGCCGGACGGGGTACCGGTGGACCTGATGTTCGCCATCGTGCTGCCGGATATTGCCGGGACAGAACGGAAGGCGTGCCTGAAAGAGGCCGGCCAGATATTCGGGGACCCGGCTTTCCAACGGATGCTGCGGAGCGCCAAGAGCAGCCGCACGCTGTACGATATGATTATCGGCCATAGCGCGCCGCAGTCCGCGAGCGCCTGACCACCGGCTCATGCCGGTGCGCAGCCAACGCGATTCGCCGGGAGTGAGCCTGAAGTGCGACTGCTTATTGTCAGCGGTCTTTCCGGGTCCGGAAAGAGCTCCACCCTCCACATGCTGGAGGATCTTGATTATTACTGCGTAGACAACATTCCCGGTCGGCTTCTCGAGACGCTGATCAGGGAACTCGGCCACTCGGGCCCCAAATTCGAGCTGCTTGCCGTCGGTCTGGACACACGTCCCGAGCCGGAGGACATCCATCGAGTCGCCGGGCTGGTGGAGGCCCTGCGGGCGGACGGCACCGGCTGTGAGGTCATTTTCCTGACCTGCGCACCGGATGTTCTCCTCAAGAGGTACAGCGAGACCCGCCGCAAACACCCCTTCAGCGGGCTGGGCCAGGGCCTCAAACAGTCGATCGAATTCGAGAGAGAGCTGCTCGCGCCACTCTGCGACATTGCCGATCTGGTCGTGGACACCTCGCGAATGAGCGTCCAGGAACTTCGTCAGACCATACGGGATCGGGTCGCACAGCGCAGCAATTCCCAGCTCTCCCTGCAGTTCGAGTCATTCGGCTTCAAGCACGGTGTGCCCGCCGATGCCGACTTTGTGTTCGACGCACGCGCCCTTCCCAACCCCTATTGGGTCACCGGCCTCAGAAGTCTCACCGGCAGGGAGCAGCCCGTGATCGAGTTTCTCGAAAGCGACGGGCTGGTGACGCGATTCGTTCACGACATCCGGGATTTCCTGGACCGGTGGATTCCGGAGATACAGCGCGGGAACCGAAGCTACCTGACAATCGCGGTGGGCTGTACCGGCGGCCAGCACCGCTCCGTCTACGTCGTCGACAAGCTCGCCGGCTACTTCCGGGACCATCATCACAACGTGACTCTGCGTCACACGGAACTGCCAGGCTGAAACTGGCGAGACGGCTCCGACCCGCAGGTTAGGCAGGCACAACTGGCGGCCTTAAAATCCTCTCTCACGCAGACGAGCGGGCCTCGTCACTTAAAGGGAATAACGGCATGACCGTCGAGACGCAGGATCAGAGGGCGCCCCGACTGAAGCGACTGCACGAGGCGCTTGAAAGCGGCACGGTGCGTCGCGTCCGACGCGAACTCAATTCTCTCCATCCCGCCGAGATCGCAGATCTGCTCGAGTCACTGCCGCCCGCCCAGCGGGAGGTCGTCTGGGAGCTGGTCGATCCCGAAAGCGACGGTGACGTGCTGGTCGAGCTCAACGACGAGGTCCGCTCGCTGCTGGTCAGCGGCATGGACGTACAGGAACTCATCGCGGCCACGGAGGGCATGGACCTGGACGACCTGGCAGATCTGATGCCCGACCTGCCGGAGACGGTTACCCGCCAGGTCCTGCAGTCCATGGACCATCAGGACCGCGAACGTCTGCGCACCATGATGTCCTACCCGGAGGACAGCGCCGGCGGCCTGATGGAACCGGACGTCGTGACCGTGCGTCCGGACGTAACCCTGGAGGTGGTCCTCAGGTACCTGCGCATGCGCGGAAGGCTGCCACGGGACACCGACGTCCTGTTCGTCGTCAATCGTTACGATCGCTACGTCGGCGCCCTCTACCTGACTACCCTGCTGACGGAAGAGCCCGCGCTGAGCGTCGCGGAAGTGATGGACAAGGGAGTGGCCGGTATTCCTGCTGAACTGCATGCCGGCGAGGTCGCCACTCTATTCGAAACCCGCGACCTGGTGACGGCACCTGTTGTCGCGCCGGACGGCCGACTCGTCGGCAGGATTACCGTCGATGACGTGGTCGATGTCATCCGGGAACAGGCGGATCACTCGATCATGAGCATGGCCGGCCTGGACGAGGAAGACGATATGTTTGCGCCCGTCGTCCGGAGCAGCCGGCGCAGGGCGGTCTGGCTCGGCGTCAATCTGGCGACTGCGTTCGTGGCTTCCTGGGTGGTAGGGCTGTTCCAGGCAACCATCAATCAGGTCGTCGCCCTTGCTGTCCTCATGCCGATCGTGGCGAGCATGGGCGGGATCGCCGGCAGCCAGACCCTGACGCTGATGATCCGCGGTCTCGCGCTGGGCCAGGTTCAGGACTCCAACGCCCGCTGGCTCATGATCCGCGAACTTGCCGTGGGAACACTCAACGGACTGGCCTGGGCGGCGGTAGTGGCCGGCGCCACCATACTGTGGTTCAAATCCTGGGAACTGGGAGGCGTCATTGCCCTGGCAATGATCGCCAATCTGATCATTGCCGCCATTGCGGGCGTCATCATTCCCCTCGTGATGAAGAAAGCCGGGGTGGACCCCGCCCTCGCCGGCAGTGTTGTGCTCACCACCGTCACCGACGTGGTCGGTTTCATGACTTTCCTGGGGCTCGGAACCCTGCTCCTGATTTAGGCGTTCCCGAACCCGGCCGGGGATGACTCGGCGGGGGCGAAGTCCTGTCGCCCGGGCGATATCCCGGCCTTCCGCCGCCGTCAGCCCGGGCTTCGATACGCATCAGCAAGATCACCGGTCGCCGCCAGGTCCGATTCGGTGAAATCAGGACGCCGGAACTGGCCGGACAGGTCGGCCGCCACCGAGTTGGGCGCATCGATGGCCGGGGCCGGTTCTCCGCGCAGGAAACTGGCTATCCCGTCGGCCTGTTCCATGGCGTCCTCGTAACCGAGACGGATCAGTGCCTGCGTATATCCTCGTTCGAACAGCAGGTAGCTGAGAAGCTGTCCACCGCCCTTGCCGTACGCCCCCAGCCCCCTCAGGAGCAAACGCACCGACAGGGGCATTTCATCGGCGTACTCCAGGGCCATTTCACGCAGGTCCCGGCTCGGCAGTATGACCAGGGTCTCCACTCTCCTGATCGCGCCGTCGGGAGTTTCCGCACCGATATGGTCCAGAAGGAGGTTGATGCGCGTCACCCTTTCCAGGTCGCTGTACAGACCGTCCATGAAGAGCGTGTCCAGCATGTAGCCGGCGATTTGACCCAGGGTCGGCCGGCCCCCCGGTGACG
>JASFOT010000203.1:0-4898 GCA_050116375.1 Gammaproteobacteria bacterium
CGGCGTGAGGCGCAGCTCCGGCTCGGCCATTTCCAGGCCCGGCCATGGCTGAACCTGGGCGCCGGGGAGTTCCTGCTGGACGAGCCCCATGCCGAGTCTGGCGGCTTCCATGAGCGCCTCCGTATCCCGGGACTGCAGCATGATGGAAATGCTGCGGGAGCCGCCGAAACCGCCGAACAGGTTGCCCTGGGCCGCGAACACCCGGGTATCCGGAAAACCTACCGTGATCTCATCGCGGACCAGTGTTTCCAGATCCTTGACCCTGTCCTGGTCCAGCGCCCGGATGCCGAGGGTGCCGCCGCCAGGCCAGGTCAGTATGTAGTAGTTCTTGAGAGCCGGCTGCTTTTCACCGTCCATGTACGGCTGCAGTCGTTCCACTACCACGTCGACGATCTCGTCCTCGATCAGGGACGTATTGGCGCCGGGCGGGAAATTGAAGAAAGCGTCCACTGCGTCCCGCTTGACGGGCGGCAGATAGTCGAGTTGCGGCATCATGAGCCAGGTGGCGACGACCGGCGCTGACATGAGGGTACCGATGAGTGCCCAGCGCCGCCCGGGGGAGCCCGTCAGCGATACGATCCGGGCAGCCAGCCGGTTCCAGATGCCGGCATGATCATCCTTGAGCTTCATGTCGCTGAGCCAGCGCCGCGCGGCCGCCGGTAGCAAGGTCACGGCCACCAGCAGGGAGATGGAAACGGCGATGGCGATGGTCAGCGCCAGGTCGGCGAACAGCTGACCAGCGTCGTCTTTGAGGAAAATCACGGGCAGGAAAATGGCGACAGTGGTGGCCGTCGACGCCAGCAACGCGCCCCATACCTGGGCGGCGCCCTTCGATGAGGCCTCGTCCGGCGTTTCGCCCCGCTCCCTGAGACGCACGATGTTCTCCAGGACCACGATGGCCGCGTCCAGCACCATGCCCACGGCAAAGGCGAGACCGGCAAGCGAGATCACGTTGAGGGTCCGCCCGGCCAGCTGGAGGACCATGAAAGTTGCCAGCAGGGAAACGGGGATGGCGATGGCCACCAGCAAGGTCGCACGGCCTTTCCTGAGGAACCACCAGAGCACCCCGATGGCCAGGAACATACCGATAAACAGGTTGCCGGTTACAAGGTTGATCGCGCGGTAGATAAACACCGACGCGTCGAAGGACTGGTGCATGGTCAGCCCGTATTCCTTCAGTGGCCCGTCGCGCAAATCCGACACCGCCGCCTTGACGCCGTTCAGCGCCTCGAGCACGTTTGCCCCGTTTTCCCGATCGACCCGGATGGCCAGGGCCGGGTTGCCGTTCTGGATCGATACGTCGGCTCTGTCCGCCAGCGCCACCCTGACGTCGGCGATGTCGCCCAGGCGTATCGGTCGGCCGTTGCGCCACTCGAGGATGAGATCGCGGAGTTGATCGGGCGTATATCGTCCGGCGAAGCGCAGCGTGTACTGGCGACGCCCCACGTCCACGAAACCGCCGGACGCGTCATTGGCGCGGCCCACCACTGCCGCCACGGTCGGTATGTCGATGCCGAGTTCCGCTGCCCTGTAGGGATCGAAAATGACCTGGAGCTGCTCGAAACCACCGTTGGTTACCGTGACCCCGGCCACGCCATCGATGCTCTCCAGTCGGGGCTTCACCAGTTCCTCGATGACAGGACGATAGTTCTCGACCGGGCCCGGCGTGCCCGGGAGCAGCTGCACAAAGAAGAAAGACAGGGCCTGGTTGGCGCCGCCGCCGCCGCCGTCACCCATGTGAATTACCGGTGCGTCGGCGTCCCGGGGCAGCGGCGGCAGGCGATTCAGGCGGCTGATCACCTCGATCAGCATCTGCTGCATGTCCGTATCCAGGCTGAAACGCAGGCTGACCCAGCTCACCCCGGGATTGGCGTTGCTGTCCAGGCTTTTCAGCCCGGGGAGGCCCTGGAATACCTCCTCCTGAGGTTCGAGGATCTCCGACTCGACTTCGCGCGGCGAGGCGGAGCGCCATCGGGTCTCGATGTTGAGCTGCGGCTCGTCGGTCTCCGGGAAAAGCTGGATCGGCAGCTTGCTGGCGCTGTAGAGACCGAAGAAAACGATAATCGCCACGGCGACCGCCAGTCCCGCGGGATTATTGAGCGCTGTTTTTGTCAGGTTCATCGGCCGTGCCTCGTGCCGGTTTGGTTCCGCCGGTCGCCTCGTGGCCCGACTGAAAAATGGTGCATGGAAATTATGTTGGTTTTTTGGGCGATTGTCGGACTCCCTGGCGCGTCGAATCTTCGTCTTGTCGCGTCAACGCAGCCGGGTTTCTTTGCGACCGTCCCGGCCCCTTGCTTACTAGATGCAAAACGAGGACAGAAGGTTGTGACTCGACAAACGCTTCGTCCCGCAGGTCAGTCGTCTTATCGTGCTTCGGGAGTCCGCAACGCATTCGTCTACAGCCGCCGGATCGGATGCGCAGCGGGCGAAACGCAGTGCAGTCACGAAACCGCCGGAATGCCAGCCGTGCAACATCGGGCTCGGCCTACGTCCGGCTGATACAGGCTGATCAAGACCGCCGGTGAACCCGCAGGCCCCTGTCTACAACGGGTTCGGCAACGTCGAGCCCAGCGGTTCGACTGCGCTGACGCGCTCTGTCCAGGCGATTGCGTCATCGATCTCATGGCGCAACTCCGCCGCCGCTGACTCCAGGTCGGCTTTGTATCGGTCTGCGTCGAAGGTGCGCTCCGTGTGCTTCGCGTCCCGGTTCATGGCGCCGCCCGCTATTTGTGCCCGGAGACGTTCCTTGCCGATGTCGAGGTGGAAGAACTCGTCCAGCGTTTCCAGAACATCCGCAGGGTGAGTGAAAAAGGTTGCGGCATTAAGGGACCTGACTCGGTCGGGCGCTTTGGCGAGTAACCGGCGATAGGGATACATCAGCCCCATCCAGACGAGGGCAGCGCAGCGCGCATCACTGAGGTCCTCTGTTGACGTTATGTCCTCGCGTCCCACCGCGCGCAGATCCACCTCGGCACGGATGCGCATATTGCGAACATACTGGCGGCGACTTTCGTGTCGGAGCATTGCCAGCAGGAAACGTTCGAGTTCGTGATACATCAGCAGGACTCTGGAGTCGGGGCTCCGCGCCAGGATCGGCGGCAGTAGGCTGGTACAGGTGTCGCTGAGTTTCACTACGGACCTCTCCGCGTCGTCATAGGTTCGCGCGCACAGAGCGAGTGCCAAATCGAGGATCGGCGGTTCCCGGCGGCCGATACGCGCATGAACCTTTTCCTGAAGTCCGAGACGCCATATGCCGCTGAGATTGTGGAACAGAAAGGGTTCGCGGTAAGTCATGCAGATGCCGGGCAGATCGATGCAGCGCGTCAGGAGCGTGGACCCGCAGAGGGCGGTATGGGCAATGAACATGGATGGGCCCAGTCGAGGCCGCTGTCGGCCGTAGGCATCCATCAGCGCCGCAACGGGCAGCCGGCTGTCGCCCTCGGCATCGGCGATTGTTCGATGGTCGAGGAAGCTGGAGCGGGCATACGAGTCCCTGGACATCCGGAGACAGATTGCCTCGCAGGTTTTCCAGTCAACGTCGCGGACATAGAGATCCGGTGTCTCGAAAAGCCGATCCAGGATACTCAAGTCCCGGCTGGTGATGGTCCTGTCCACGGTGAGGTCAGCCTGCTCTTTTGCGGAAGGGATCGCGATACCCCCAAAGGAAGCCATGGTACCCGGCGCCAAGGCGAAATGGTCGTCTGTTGCGAAACGTCTTCGTAAGTTCGACGACCCATCCGCTTCGAGCCGCCGGAGACCGGGCGACGCCGCGCTGGCCACTATCGCCGGCACGGAGACGACGGCTGAAATTCGGAAAAAAACGAGCGATGCGACCTAATACCCTGATGTATATACTGTGATGCCCTTTGTGCAGGGACCTGGTGCGGGATTTCAAATCCGGTGGCGAGAATCTCGAGACTGATACGCGAACTGAGTCGGCGACGGGTATTCCGGACCGTTATCGCCTACATCGTCGTGATATGGGCCTTGTCCCAGGGCGCCTCCGAGCTGTTCCCTCGTTTCGGCGTCGACGACCGTTGGATTCGCATTTTTATTATCGCGCTCGTGCTCGGCATTCCGGTCGTGGCCGTGTTGTCCTGGCGATTCAATCTCACTCTCAAAGGCGTGGTGCCCGATCCGTTCAGCGATCCCGGCATCCTGACCGACGAGGACCTGGAGCCCGGTAACGCCGCCGACTGGGCACGCAATCGACACGAATCCAAGGGCGCCGGCTATGTGACCGCCATCTGGACCAGCCCAGCTGGCGAGACGATCCGCCGCCAGTTTTTCGAACCCTTTGTCATCGGTCGGGACCCGGCGAACGATATCCAGCTGGCCGACCGCCGGGTCAGCCGGGTCCATGCCGTTCTCTACGCCGAGGACAGGGTGTGGAAGGTTCGCGATATCAACAGCTCCAACGGCACTTATCTGAACGGGAAGAGAACTTCGAGGGCAGAACTGCCGGATAGCTGTCAGCTGCAATTCCACGGGAAGGGACCTGTGATCGACATGTCGATACACAAGGTGGAGGAAACTGCCCTGACCCGGGACGCCATGACGCGGATCGGCTCCGAGTAGAATCATGATCGGAGAAACGCTCTCTCACTACCGCATCACGGGCCGACTCGGCGCGGGCGGAATGGGAGAGGTGTACCGGGCGACAGACACCAAGCTCGGTCGTGAGGTAGCGCTCAAGGTGCTGCCGAAAGACATGGCCCGGGACATGGTGAGGCTGGAGCGATTCAGCCGGGAAGCTCGCTCCGTGGCCGCCCTGAACCATCCCAATATCGTCACCATCTACTCCGTCGAGGAGGCCGGTGGCACCCACTTCATCACCATGGAGCTGGTGGAGGGTAAGACACTCGATCACCTGATCGCCGAGGGTGGTCTTTCGCTGA
>JASFOT010000204.1:0-4893 GCA_050116375.1 Gammaproteobacteria bacterium
GACCATTGAGTTCCGGTACCTGGACGGCCGCGGCGGAACCATGAAGCGGCGGCACCGCTTCGAGGGAATTATTCCCAACATGGAGCGTCGCTACCGGGAAACAGAGTCGAACACCGTTCGCGAGGAGCTGGCCAAGTATCTCAGCGTGCAGGCGTGCCCGAAATGCGAGGGCACCCGCCTGAACGGAGCAGCCCGCAACGTCTTCCTGAGTGATCGGAGCATCCCGGAGATCACCTCCATGTCGGTGGGCCAGGCGCTGGAATTCTTCGATACCCTGAGCCTCCCGGGATGGCGGGGAGAGATCGCGGAGAAAATCGTCAAGGAGATCGGAGACCGTCTCCGTTTTCTGGTCGACGTGGGCCTCGACTATCTGTCGCTTGACCGGAGCGCGGAAACCCTCTCTGGCGGCGAAGCGCAGCGGATCAGGCTGGCGAGCCAGATCGGATCCGGCCTGGTGGGCGTGATGTACATCCTGGACGAACCCTCCATCGGCCTGCATCAGAGGGATAACCGACGGCTTCTGAACACGCTCCTTCATCTCCGCGATCTGGGCAACACGGTCATTGTTGTAGAGCACGACGAGGAAGCCATCGAGACCGCCGACCACGTGATCGATATCGGCCCCGGGGCGGGCGTACACGGCGGGCAGATCGTCGTTCAGGGAACGCCGGCGCAGGTGATGGCGGACAGCGCGTCGCTCACCGGCCAGTATCTTTCCGGAAGGCGGCGTATCGAGGTGCCCGCAGAAAGGGCGAAACGGAATAAAGACCGTCAGATCGTCATCAGGGGCGCCCGCGGCAACAATCTGAAAGACCTGGAGGTGGCCATTCCAATCGGGCTGATGACCTGTGTCACCGGCGTTTCCGGGTCCGGCAAATCGACATTGATCAACGACACCCTGTACCTGGCCACGGCTGCGATACTCAACGGTTCTGCCGCCTCACCGGCACCCCACTCGGGCATCGACGGGCTGGATCAGATAGACCGCGTCATCGATATCAGCCAGAGCCCGATCGGCAGAACGCCGCGGTCCAACCCCGCAACCTACAGCGGCCTTTTCACCCCGATCCGGGAGCTGTTCGCCGGTACTCAGGAAGCCCGGTCGCGCGGCTACAAGCCCGGCCGGTTCAGTTTCAACGTCAAGGGAGGGCGGTGCGAGGCCTGCCAGGGAGACGGAGTGATCAAGGTGGAAATGCACTTCCTCCCCGACATCTACGTCGCCTGCGACGTGTGCAAGGGCAAACGTTACAACCGCGAAACCCTCGAGGTCAGGTACAAGGGGCGCAACGTTCACGAGGTACTCGAGATGACGGTGGAGGACGCGCTGGAGTTCTTCGCCAACGTCCCCGTCATCAAGCGCAAACTGCAGACATTGATGGACGTAGGTCTCTCGTACATCAAGCTTGGCCAGAACGCGACCACGCTTTCCGGCGGCGAGGCGCAACGCGTCAAGCTGGCCAAGGAGCTGTCGAAAAGAGACACGGGGAAAACGCTTTACATCCTCGATGAACCCACCACCGGGCTGCATTTCCACGACATCGCACAGCTGCTCCATGTGCTGCACCGGTTGAGGGACCACGGCAACACGGTGGTGGTGATCGAGCACAACCTTGACGTGATCAAGACGGCGGACTGGATTGTCGATCTGGGTCCCGAGGGAGGCGATGGCGGAGGATGCCTCATCGCAGAAGGCACACCGGAAGAAGTCGCGGCCCTCGAGAACTCGTATACGGGCCAGTTTCTGGGCCGGACCCTGGGTCGTGATGCGCCCAGGAAAAACACACGCCGCCGGCGAGCCTGATCCGCAATTCCAGCGAACCGGCCGTCGGACAGCGAAGAGGGTAGTACACGATGACGGAGCTTGCGCTTGGGCTGGTTTCCGCAACGGTCGGCGCGATGCTTTTTTTCGGCGCCATCGTCGCTCCCACGGCTTTCCGGACCCTGGGCGAACAGGGGGCCGGCCCTTTCGTAAGGGCGCTTTTTCCCAAGTATTACCTGGTTTTCGCGGTGACGTCCGGGTCAGGCGCCGTCGCGGCTTTCGCTGCCGGCGCCCCGGTGTCGGCATTCGGCCTGCTCCTCGTCGCGGCCGGCTTTCTATACGGCTACGGTCTCCTCATGCCGGCCATCAACAAAGCCCGGGACTCCGGGCTGACCGCGGATTTCGATCGGCTGCATCGCCGGTCGGTGCGGATCAACCTGCTGCAACTCGCGGTGCTGATCGGAGTGCTGGCCGGCATCCCGACAGGCACCTGACCGGCTCGCTTCATTTCTGAAGCGACGGCTCCGGCGCGACGAACCTGGCCATCACCAGGCCTGCCAGCAACCAGGCCACGACATTGTAAAGAGCTTCGGCAAGCTGAAAAGCCAGCGGCATCCGCCACCAGATGACGGCTCCGAGATTGACGAACACCGCCATGACGAAACCCGCAGAAAACACAAAGCCCACGCGGGACCCGTAACCAGGCAACGCCGGCGCGACCCTCGCCAGGAGAAGGCCGATCAGGAAGCACACCACCCACTGGTGCAGAAATCCGGCAGCGAATGTCCCGGCATTCATCGGGGCCCCAGGGTCATGTACGACGTTGAGCATCACCACCGGTCCGGATTCGTGCAAGGTCTCATATCTGTCCGGGTCCTGATAGTAGAGATCCAGCCCGGGAACCCAGTAGATACCCGTTTCCGGAAAGGCCTCATTCAGCAGGGTCTGGATCGACTCATCGTCTGCGATCGATCGAGATCCTGCACCCATAATCGGAGAACTCCAGTAAACGGCGCCGAAAATGAACATAGCTACGGCAGCCAGCAGACTGCCCGGGACAAGCGTTTTCATCGATGATCTCCCCTGGTTGTCGGACCCGGACCAGACCAGGGCCCGACGATTCTCGCTCTGCCGCCGAAGTCCGGATCAATAGCCCGCCGCGTGACCGTCCTTGCGGGACTCGGAAGCACCGAAATAGACTCCGGTTCCCTGGTCACGAAGGATGGCCTGATACCCGCCGAACCCTCCGGCAGTAAGGCCGATCTGGTGGCCCCTTAACTTCAGTGCGTTGATGGTTTCCCTGGAAAACCCGGACTCGAGATACACGATGCCGCCATCGTCCATGAGACCGAGGGTGGGCCCCGACGATCCGGGCAGCCGGCGCGCGCCGGTAGGCTCGCTGGAACCCCCGTGGCGGATTCGCGGGGCGTCGCCGGCTTCCTGCAGATTCATCCCGAAATCGATCATGTTGACGAGAATCTGGACGTGCCCCTGGGGCTGCATGCCCCCGCCCATCACGCCGAAACTCATGTAGGGCGCCCCGTCCCTGGTCACAAAAGCCGGAATAATAGTATGGAACGGGCGTTTCCCGGGCTCGTAGACATTCGGGTGTCCTTCTTCGAGACTGAATAACTCGCCGCGGTCCTGAAGGACGAATCCCAGTCCTCCCGGAGTCATCCCCGATCCCATCCCGCGGTAGTTGCTCTGTATCAGCGATACCATGTTGCCGTCGGCATCGGCGGTGGTCAGGTAGGTGGTGTCTCCGCGCTCGAGGACGCCGTCGCCGGCAGGGTAGGAACGGGCTGCCCGCTGAGGATTGATCAGCGCCCTTCGTTTCGCCGCGTACTCCTTTGATATGAGGCGGTCCACCGGCACGTCGGCGAAATCCATGTCAGCGTAGAATCTCGCCCTGTCCTCGAAGGCGAGTTTTTTTGCCTCGACGAAGGTATGAATGTAGTCGGCGCTGCCGAAACCCATGGACGCGATGTCGTAGGATTCGAGAATGTTCAGAATCTGGAGTGCGGCGATCCCCTGCCCGCTGGGCGGCAGTTCCCAGACGTCGTAGCCCCGGTAATTGGTCGAAACTGGCGTCACCCACTCGGAGCGGTGCGACGCCAGATCCTCATATGACAGGAACCCGTCGTTCTCCTGCATATATTGGGCGATGGACCGGGCCATCTCTCCCCTGTAAAACACATCCCGGCCCTCTCGGCCCAGTCTTTCGTAGGTGTCGGCCAGCTTCGGATTGCGAAAAATCTCACCCTTCGCCGGCGCCTTGCCGCCGGGCATGAACACCTCAGAGAAGCCTGGGTAATCCTTCAGTATCCTGGCGTTCCGCTCCCAGTAGAAAGCAATGACTTCGGAGACGGGAAATCCTTCCCGCGCGTACCGGATAGCGGGCGCCAGTATCTCGGACATGCTGAGGCGACCATAGCGTTCATGGAGTTCGAACCAGGCATCAACGGTGCCGGGGACGCTCACCGGCAGAGGACCCAGGGCCGGAATGGTCTCAAGCCCCATGGACTTCAGTCGCTCAAGCGTCAGGGACCTGGGAGACCGGCCACTGCCGTTCAGACCCGCCAGCTCCTTCTTGTCTGCATCCCATACGATGGCGAAGAGATCACCGCCGATACCGCATCCCACCGGCTCCATCAGTCCCAGCGCCGCATTGGCGGCGATCGCGGCATCTACGGCGCTGCCGCCCGCCTTGAGTATGTCGAGCGCGATCTGCGTAGCCAGCGGCTGGGCGGTTGCCGCCATGCCGTGAGGCGCGATCACCTCGGAACGGGTTGTGAAAGGACGATCACTGATTCTGTCGGCTGCAATGGACATGGGCTGTATTCCCAGGCTGGCGATCAAAACCGCCGGCGGCAGCAGCCATCGGCGGATCATTCTATTGGTCTTCACTTCTCCTCCGCAGGAAACGGTGTGACTGCCCCGGCGGCACGGCAGGATACTCATGATGCCGCAGAGACCGGTCGGTGTTAACCGTCGGTTCCGAATCCGCCGAATGGCTACTGCAGGCCTTAGCCGGATTTCACGGGTGTCGGGAACGGCACCCGCCCAGTTGCAACGGCCGGGGCGGCGCGCTCGCAGTGGACCGGCTGATCATCGAAGAAAATGTGGGGCCGGAA
>JASFOT010000205.1:0-4847 GCA_050116375.1 Gammaproteobacteria bacterium
TATCTATGGCGGTGTCGGGCTTGGCAAGACCCATCTCATGCACGCGGTCGGCAACATGATTCTCGAGGGCAAGCCGTCGGCCAAGGTTGCCTACGTACACTCGGAGCGTTTCGTGGGCGATATGGTGTCGGCGTTGCGGCACAACACCATCAGCGAGTTCAAGCGAACCTATCGGACTCTCGATGCCCTGCTCATCGACGACATTCAGTTCTTCGCCGGCAAGGATCGCTCGCAGGAAGAATTTTTTCATACTTTCAATGCGTTACTGGAAGATCAGCAGCAGATTGTTCTCACCTGCGATCGCTATCCGAAGGAAGTCAGTGGCCTGGAGGAACGTCTCAAATCCAGGTTTGGATGGGGCCTGACCGTCGCAATAGAGCCCCCCGAACTGGAGACCAGCGTCGCCATTCTTCTCAGCAAGGCGGTGATGGAGGGCGTGAATCTTCCGGAGGAGATCGCCTTTTTTATCGCAAAGTGCGTACGATCGAATGTCCGTGAGCTCGAGGGCGCCCTGCGTCGGGTCATCGCAAATGCCCGATTCACGGGTCGGCCGATCACAATGGAGTTCGCCAGGGAAGCACTCAGGGATTTGCTTGCCGTTCAGGAAAGAAAGGTCACTATCGACAACATCCAGAAGACCGTAGCGGAGTACTACAAGATCAGGGTCGCTGATCTACTGTCAAAGAGTCGTAGCCGCATGGTTACCCGGCCAAGACAAACCGCCATGGCTCTCGCCAAGGATTTGACCAACCACAGTCTTCCCGAGATCGGGGATGCTTTTGGCGGCAGGGACCATACGACGGTCCTCCACGCCTGCAAGCGGATCAAGGAGCTTCGGGAGGCGGATAACAGGATCCGGGAGGACTTTGACAACCTGTTGAGAATCCTGACCACATAGTGGGGATGACATGTGTGTAACTCGGGCATGGCTTTTTATCCACAATTCACACACAGCTTGCGGTCAGGCCGGGCAGGGGTTGAAGGTGCGGTTATTAATCTTATAAGTTATTGATTATAAAATTAAAATTATAGTTATCCACAGGCTGAGATGATCTCTGTAATAGCAATAACAAATATGTATTTAATAATTATTAACAGGAGCGGAGATGAAGCTTAAAGCGTCCAGAGAAGCCTTTCTGGAGCCATTGCAAGCCGTTATCGGGGTCGTCGAACGCCGTCAGACCATGCCGATACTGGCCAATGTTCTGATCAACGCCAAGGCGGATGGCGTGACGATCACGGCCACCGATCTCGAGGTAGAGATGGTGGCGCAAGCAGAGATGGACGTGGAACAACCTGGCGAGGCTACCTTGCCCGGGCGGAAACTCCTCGATATTTGTCGGGCCCTCAAGGACGGTGCGAAGCTCCAGTTCTCCATTGAGGGTGAAAAAGCGACGGTGCGGTCCGGAAGGAGCCGCTTTACCCTGGCGACCCTGCCGGCAGCGGAATTCCCGGTTATCGACGACATCAAGGCGGTAGAGCAGATCGTGCTGCCCCAGGCGTCGATGAAGCGGCTGCTGGAAAAGACTCACTTCTCCATGGCGCACCAGGATGTGCGTTACTACCTGAACGGACTGCTCCTGGAAATCGAGAAAGGTCGTCTCCGGGCGGTGGCCACCGACGGACATCGCCTGGCGCTGTGCGATGTCAAGGCGGACGGAAGTGGCTCCGCCGGTCACCAGGTCATCGTTCCCCGCAAAGGCGTTCTGGAACTCCAGCGGCTTCTAGGTGAGCAGGGCGAGCTGGCGCTGTCGATAGGCAGTAATCACATGCGGGCAAAGGTGGACTCTATCCAGTTTACGACCAAGCTGATCGATGGACGATTTCCCGATTATCAACGGGTGATTCCAAAAAGGGGAGAGCATCCGATTTCCGCTGATCGCGAGGAACTCAGGCAGGCGCTGTATCGGGCGGCCATTCTCTCCAATGAAAAGTATCGGGGGATAAGGATGGAGATCGGACCAACCATGAAGATCCAGGCCCATAACCCGGAACAGGAGGAGGCGGAAGAGGAGATCGAGGTCGCCTACGACGGTCAGCAGATGGAGATCGGCTTCAACGTCAATTACCTGCTGGATGCCCTGGACGCCCTGGATGGTGAGGAGGCGGTTTTCCAGGTTAATGACCCCAGCAGCAGCTGTTTGTTGTGGGATGAGAAAACGACCGGGTGCCAGTATGTGGTCATGCCGATGCGGCTGTAACGCGGGAGGCGGATGACGTTAAGGAGACTAACCGCGGAAAATGTTCGGTGTCTGTCTGAGGTCAGACTGGAACCCGCCGGTAGCAATCTGATTTTCGGAGAAAATGCCTCGGGCAAGACCAGCTTGCTCGAGGCTATTTTCATTCTGGGAAGAGGGCGGTCGTTCAGGACGGCAACCCGGGATGCCCTGGTTCGGGATGGCGAGGATGGTCTGACTGTCTCGGGTCTGGTATCCGCAGGGAGCCGGGAGATCCCTGTGGGTATAGGAATCGCGAAGCAGAGACCGCCTCGCATAAGGGTCGATGGCAAAGATGAGAGCAGTGTGGCAGCGCTCGCCCAGTGGGTGCCCGTTCAAGTCATTGATCCGCAGATACACCAGCTGGTAGATGAAGGCCCGGGGGTGCGAAGGCGGTTCCTGGACTGGGGCGTGTTTCACGTGGAACCTCGTTTTCTGGAAGCCTGGCGGCGCTATCACCGGACGGTTCGGCAGCGGAATGCGGCATTGAAGACGTCCAAGATCGGGGAACTGGATAGCTGGGACCGGGAGCTTGCCAAAACGGGGGAGGAACTCTCCGGCTACCGCCGTCAGTACGTAAAATTGCTGGAGAAGCACCTGGTTCAGCTCGGCGTCCAGCTTTTGGATGAAGAGCCCAAAATTATCTATCAGCAGGGATGGCCGGAAGGGAAATCATTGGGACAAGCCCTGCGGGAAAGCCGGGAGAGAGACCTGAAATTCGGGATTACCCACATGGGTTCCCACAGGTCTGACCTGGAAATTCTGATGGACGCGCGGCAGGCCCGGGGAAGAGTCTCCAGAGGACAGCAGAAGCTTTTGGCGGCGACGCTGGTGCTGTCCCAGGTCACTCACCTCATTCGGGATGACGGCGTGGAGGTGATTCTGCTGCTTGATGATTTGGCAGCGGAGCTGGACAGGCAACGCCTCCGTCGAATGCAGGAAGTCATTTCGGGTCTGAGGGTTCAGTTATTCATGACGGCGCTGCACAGGGCGGCGGTGAAAAGCTGGGAGTTTGATGGAATGTTCCACGTGGAACAGGGTGAGGTCCGTTCGGTGCTATAATGAACCGATTTTCCATCGAGTTTTCTGAATGACTAACGAAGCCAAGTACGAAGCGAAAAATATCAAGGTTCTCAAAGGCTTGGACGCTGTCAGAAAGCGTCCGGGCATGTACATTGGCGACACCGACGACGGGACCGGTCTGCATCATATGGTCTTCGAGGTGGTGGACAACTCCATTGACGAAGCGCTGGCGGGATTCTGCAAGGTGATTACCGTCACCATCCATCCCGACGAATCTGTCACCGTCAGCGATGATGGCCGGGGTATTCCGGTGGATATGCACGCCGAGGAGGGCAAGTCCGCTGCTGAAGTGATCATGACGGTGCTCCACGCGGGGGGCAAATTTGATGACAATTCCTACAAGGTCTCGGGCGGGCTCCATGGCGTGGGCGTTTCTGTCGTCAATGCCCTGTCGGAACATCTCGAGTTGCTTATCTACCGGGACGGCAAGCTGCATCGTCAGGAGTACGAACTTGGCCGGCCGCTTACGGACCTGAAGGTCATCGGAGAGACAGAGAAGACGGGAACGACCCTTAGATTCAGGCCGAGCCCGGAGATTTTTACCAATATCGAGTTTCACTTCGACATTCTGGCCAAGCGTCTGCGGGAGCTGTCGTTCCTGAATTCAGGCGTTCGCATCGAATTGAAGGACGAGCGGACCGGCGAGGAGAACGTCTACGAGTACCAGGGCGGCATCAAGGCCTTCGTGGAACACCTCAACAGAAACAAGAACAAGATCCACGAAAATGTCTTCTATTTCTCGATAGATCGCGACCAGATCGGCGTAGAAGTCGCCATGCAGTGGAACGACTCCTACCAGGAGAATATGTTCTGTTATACGAATAATATTCCCCAGAAGGACGGTGGCACCCATCTGGCGGGGTTTCGTACCGCCCTGACCAGGACCCTGAATAACTACATTGAATCCGCCGGACTCACCAAGAAAGAGAAGGTGTCCACCACCGGTGACGATGCCCGGGAGGGACTGACCGCGGTCCTGTCCGTGAAAGTGCCGGACCCGAAATTCTCCTCCCAGACCAAGGACAAGCTCGTATCCTCGGAGGTCAAGGCCGTCGTGGAATCGGCGATGTCGGAAAAGCTGGAAGAATTCCTCCTGGAAAACCCCCAGGACGCCAAATCGGTTGTGGGCAAGATTGTCGAGGCAGCCAAGGCCCGGGAGGCCGCGCGAAAAGCAAGAGAGATGACCCGGCGGAAAGGCGCGCTGGACATCGCCGGACTGCCGGGCAAGCTGGCCGATTGCCAGGAAAAAGACCCGGCGCTGTCGGAGCTCTTCCTGGTGGAGGGGGATTCCGCCGGAGGTTCTGCGAAGCAGGGGCGGGATCGGAGAACGCAGGCCATCCTGCCGCTGAAGGGCAAGATCCTCAATGTGGAAAAGGCCAGGTTTGACAAGATGTTATCGTCGGCGGAGGTCGGCACGTTGATAACGGCCCTTGGTTGCGGGATCGGGCGGGAGGAATTCGATCCGGACAAGCTGCGGTACCACCGCGTCATCATAATGACAGACGCCGACGTTGACGGATCCCACATCAGGACCCTGCTACTGACGTT
>JASFOT010000206.1:0-4822 GCA_050116375.1 Gammaproteobacteria bacterium
TTATGCCTCGACGTCATGGGCCGCAGGGATGCGGGGCTGCAGCTGCTCGATCCGTACCTTGTCGCTGAAAATCACCTTCCGTGCGTGGACTACGCTGCCGGCCGATTGCTGTCAGGCGCCGGGCGGTACGAAGAGGCGCTGGCTTGTCTCAAGAAAACAGTCTCCTCCACGGACCGCAACTGGCGCCTCAATCCCAGGCCATGGTATGCGCTGGGCTCGGTCCTGGAAAAACTCGGCGAATATGGGGAGGCCTTCGACGCGTGGTCAGAAGCCAATCGTTTGAAGCCGGCCCTCTTCAGGGAAGAGGAATTCGAAGAAAGAGTCCGCGCCATCATCCATTGGTACACAAAAGAGCGCATAGCATCCTGGTCCGGCGTCGGTGCGGATTCCGGAGTAATCCGGCCTCTTTTCATCGTTGGCATGCCGCGCTCCGGCACGACCCTGGTGGAACAAATCCTGGACTGTCACCCCCGGGTCCACGCCGGCGGTGAGCGGCTTGTTCTCGAGAACATGGCGGCGAGATTGTGGAACCAGAATCGACGGGTAGGGACGGAGGATCCGGTTGAAGCGGGAGCTCTGAGGAAAAAATGGGAACATTCGATCGAGGAATTATCGGGGCAGGCGTTTTACTACACGGACAAGTTTCCCGGCAATTTCATGCATCTCGGACTGGCGCGCATTTTTCTGCCGGAGATGAGCGTCATCTGGTGCCGACGGAATGCCGCGGACACGGCACTTTCCATTTTCGCCAACGACTTCAATCGGCATATCGTTCCCTGGGCGAATTCTCTGGAGCATATTGCACTGGTATGGAAGGCTCATGAGAAGCTCATGCAGCACTGGCTGGCGAGCCTGGGAATCCCCGTGGTACAGGTACGCTACGAGTCGCTCGTGGAGAACCCGGAGGACCAGGTCAGAGGCCTTCTGCAAGGGCTCTCCCTGGCGTGGGAGCCTGCCTGTCTCCGCTTCCACGAGAACCGGAGATTCGCCAACACGGCCAGCTTCGATCAGGTCCGGCGGCCTCTTTACACGAGTTCCGTTGGACGTCACCGGCGTTATGGCCGAAAACTCGAGCCCTTCCTCTCGGCCCTGAGTCTGTAACGACCGGAACGCCTTCAGGCCGTTAGCTGTTCCACGCCCTTGTCGTCGGCGATCAGGAGAACGTCAGCGGGTCTTCGGGCAAAGATTCCCACGGTGACAACACCGGCGATGTCGTTTATCCGGGACTCCAGAGCAGCAGCGTCGACAACATCGAGGCCGCTGACGTCGAGGATGTCATTGCCGTTGTCGGTGACGAAGTCGGCTCGCCAGACCGGTTGGCCACCCAGGGCAACGAGTCTCCGGGCCACGTGTGATCTTGCCATCGGGATCACTTCCACCGGCACCGGAAATTTTCCGAGAACCTCCACCAGCTTGGAGTCGTCGATAATGCATACGAACCTTTCCGAAGCGGCGGCAACGATCTTCTCGCGGGTCAGCGCGCCGCCACCGCCCTTCACGAGCTGCAGATGCCGGTTGGCCTCGTCTGCGCCATCCACGTACAGATCCAGCGGTCCCACGTCATTGAGTTCCAGCACCGGAATGCCGATGTTCCTGAGTCGCTCCGTGGATGCTTCAGAGCTGGAGACAGCGCCGTCGATGCGGCCCCTGACTTCGGCCAGGGCATCGATGAAATGATTCACCGTACTGCCCGTCCCGACTCCGATGACACCACCGGTTACGAATTCCGTGGCGGCGAACGCGACTGCTGCTTTTTTTTCGTCCTGGTTCATGACCCCAAACTCTGTGCCGTCTGAATATCACATCATCGTAGTACAAAAAAACCGGGTCGCTCGATGGAACGACCCGGCGTTTTTAAGCTCTTGCTCTGGCTTAATGCTATTTCTTTCTGGAAGCCGTTTTCTTCCGGGAAGCAGCTTTCTTTTTAGAAGCGGCCTTCTTCTTCGCGGCGGCCTTCTTCTTCGCGGCTGGCTTCTTCTTCGCGGCTGGCTTTTTCTTGGCGGCTTTCTTCCTGGTCGCCTTTTTCTTCGTGGCTTTCTTCTTCGTCACCTTCTTCTTAGCAGCCTTTTTCTTGGCAGCTTTCTTCTTCGTTGCCTTCTTGCGTGAAGCGGCCTTCTTCTTTGCCGCCGGTTTCTTCTTGGCAGCAGCCTTTTTCTTCGCGGCTGGCCGCTTCTTTGCGACAGCCTTACGGGTAACCTTCTTCCTGCGCGCCGGTGCCTTCTTGGCAGACGCTTTCTTTCTCACGGTTGTCTTCTTCTTTTTACTCGCCGTTTTTTTCTTCGACGCAGTACGTTTAGCCATCGTCATCTCCGTGTTGGGGGTTCGCGCAAGAGTATATACAACAGTGTTGTTATTTCCATCAACTAAACACGCATCAACACTGCACCTTCGATGCGTCTGTTGAACAAGCACGATGGCAGCCAGCTTTAGCGAGGAGATCGCGGTGTGTCTCTCAGCCTTCGCCTGCGTTGTCACGAGAGATCAACGGGGTGATCAATCTCTCAGGGAGAGGATGAAATTCCAGTGCGCTTCGGAGACCGGCATCACCGACAATCGATTGCCTCGGGCAAGCAGTCGAAAGTTCTCCAAACCACTATCTGCATAGTGTTTCATTGTTCGAAGCGTGACGGGTGTCGTGAATTTCTCGACCAGTGTAACGTCCACCATAAACCATCGCGGATCGTCCGGATCGCTCTTGGGATCATAGTGCTTGTCCTGTGGATCGAAGGCCGTGTGATCGGGGTAGGCTTTTCTGCTGATCCGGATTGTTCCAACGATAGCTGGCTCTGCACAACTGGAGTGGTAGAAAAAAGCGAGATCGCCTTTGCGCATTTCATCGCGCATGAAATTGCGCGCCTGATAATTTCTCACCCCGTCCCAGTGTTCGGTTTTGCGAGGCCTAGATGCGAGGTCGTCAATGCTGAACTCGCCAGGCTCCGATTTGAACAACCAATGTCTCATTTGCTTTCCTCTCGAACGCGATCCTTGCCAATTTGGCTCCCGGCGTTTCGATAAACGCGTGTCTCGGTTACGACCGCTGTCATAGGGATATCCCATGCGTATCGCTGCAGCGATTTCACCTTCTGACATTCGAAGGCTACGCCGACCAGCCGATTGTGCAGGCCCGAGCGCTCGGCCAGCTGAGCAAAATAGCGATCGTAGAATCCACCACCCATGCCCAGCCGTGTTCCTGACGGGTCGAAACCGACAACCGGCATCAAAACGAGCCCGATACTCGAGGGGCGTATCTGCCTCCGGTCCGAGCGGTATGGTTCACGGATTCCGAAACGGTTGCGGCGGACAGGATCCTCCGAACGATACCGGCGGAAATACATCCCGGGAATCGAGCCCCCGTGGACCACCGGCAGCGCAATGGTCTTACCCGATCTCGCCGCCGTTTCCATGAGTTCGGACAGATCCACTTCACCGTCGAAAGAGAGATACACGGCGACGCAGGAGGCCACCCGATAAGCAGGCAACCTGGTGACGCGCCGGACTATCAACGACTCCAGGCGTCGCCTCCGGCCGCCGGAAACGACGCGCCGCGCCGACCGTAGGCGGCGGCGAAGTTCTCTGCGGGATTGATTATTCACAAGAAGAGGAGGCGTCTCCCGCCTGTGCCGTCACAGGCCTTTGCTCTCGAGCCAGAGCAATAGGTGGGGCCGGCCGTGGCATCGAAGGCTACCCGCTAGAAACGGTAATGCTCAGTGACGCCGACAGAACGTGGCCCCGATGTTGAAACATAGGGACGAGAGGTTCCCGGCCCGTGTCGAACACTGCAGGAGACGCCAAATTGTTAAACGAGATGATAACGCGATCAGAGTTCGAGCTGCTTGCCAGCTTCCAGTGCCGATTCGACGCGCTCACGCATATTTTTGACTCTCAGTCCAACGTTGGAATCCAAGAGTTCTTCGCGGGAACGGGTCTTCAGGAGTTCGTTGGCCAGATTCAGGGCCGCCATTACGGAAATCCTGTCTAGACCCACGACTTTTCCGGAATCCCGGATCTGGCGCATCTTGGCGTTCAGGAATTCGGCTGCATTGAGAAGATCATTTCTCTCGCTGGCAGGGCAAGCGAACTGATATTCCTTCTCCAGGATCCTGACGCTGACTTGAGCCATCTCCATATCAGCCACCTGTCTCCATCGCCTTCAGACGACCGATCATGGCCTCCACTCGGGCCCGGACCTGTTCGTTCTTCTGCAGGAGATTGGCACGTTCCGACATCAGTGTGTCCTGACGCTGCTTCAGCGATCGATTTTCTTCCTTGAGCTGCTGGCACACGTCCACCAGCTCGTCGAGTCGAGATTCGAGTCGCTTGAGCTCCTGCTCGAATGTCTGCATGGCGTCATCAGTCATGACACGCATGTTAAGCGGTGCCAACGAGGCCGGTCAATCGAGTCCTCCGGTCCTGCGTCCGACCACGAGGCGGTGGTAGCATTGATAAATTTGGTTCACCCGGAGGCGGCGGAGCGGTCCGCAAAATGAGCGAACTGCCTGACTACGAAGAAATCACCCGGTGCCTCGGCGCCGGGGTCGGACCGGAAGCTGCGGCCGAGGCGCATGGAACCCTCTGCGGTCTTCTATGTGCCGCGGCGGATGATCTCCCAGGAGCCTGGATCCATAACACCCTCGCCGACGCCCAGGAAAATCCCCGGCAGCTCCCGGTCAATGCCAGGCGGACGCTTGAGGCGCTCTACGAAAGAAGCCTGACCTCCCTCGAAGGCCAGCAGATGAGCTTTGGACCACTTTTGCCCGATGACCGGAGCGCGCTACCGAAGCGGACCTCTGCGCTGGCGGGATGGTGCCAGGGATTTCTATAC
>JASFOT010000207.1:0-4821 GCA_050116375.1 Gammaproteobacteria bacterium
CGGTCGCCGGCCCTGATTCGCATCCGTTCTTGCGCCAGCTCCCTGAAGCCATTTATCCCGTGTCCGACACTATGCCGGGTTTTCCCGGCCGTCAGCCGGAATGGGCGTCAGAACCTTCAATCAGCGTGAAAACCGGACCGCGATGTCAGAACTGTGAACCAGGTCGGGAGAATATGTAAAACAGCATACGGGGGAAGAGCGGGCGTGGCGTAGTATAAATGCGTCTCGATACATTCCCGATCGATCCGGCAGGGACGCGCACCGCCTGGGAAGACGCACGAGTCACCCGGCGATGGAGGTAATTGCCCATGTCCCTTAACCGGTTTTTTTCAGGTCGCCTGACCGCAGTCGTTCTCGGACTGTTTCTCAGCGTGCCGATAGTCCCGGCCTTCGCAAACCCCGCGAAAGCGTCGGCAAACACTTCGGCTCACCCGATCCGGCTGTCCACGGCCACGTTCAGGCCTGCTCTCGGCGAACGTCCGGCCATTCCGCCGGGACTCACGATTGCCGGCTACGAAGCCGGACAGCGGGGATACTACATCGTCCAGTTTTCCGGTCCCGTTGCAGAGGACTGGAAAGCCACGGTGGAGGCGCAGGGCGCCGAGATCCTGGAATACATCCCGGACTTTGCGTTCAAGGTCCGGATGAGCCCCGGCCAGGCCAAACGGGTCGAGACCGTCGAGTCGGTCTCCTGGGTCGGTTTGTTCCAGCCGGCCTTCAAGCTTCGCCCGGGCATGCTGGAGAGAGAAGGGCAGGAACTCTACAGGATTCGCCTGCATTCCGGCGCGGACGCCGGCGCCGCGCGCGCGCAGGTGCTGGGCACCGGGGCAAGGCTTTTCGGCGGCAACGGAGGGGCCCTGGTCGTATGGGCAGACTCGGATCAGCTCCGGGCGATGGCCAGAATCCTGGAAGTGGGCTGGATCGAGGGATTCGCCTTCCGCGAAAAACACAACGAATACGCAAGCGGCATCGTGGGCGCCGACACCGCTCACGCCAACGGCTACGATGGCGCGGGGCAGACCATTGCGGTGGCCGATACGGGTCTGGGCACCGGCACCCCCTCCGGCGCCCATCCGGGTATCGATCCGGGACGCATCGTGGATATCCAGGACTGGGTCGGAGTCAGCGACGACCCGACCTGTTACCAGGTGGTGAACGACGGCCCCCACGACGTGGACAGCGGTCACGGCACCCACGTGGCCGTCTCGGCGGTGGGTGCCGACAACGCGGACGGAGAGGGTGGCGGAACGGCGCCCGGCGCCGGCCTCGTATTCCAGGCGGTGGAGAATCTCACGGTATTCCAGGGACTCTGCTCTCTCTATTTCCAGAGCGGTTATTACCTGTTTGGTATTCCCTACGACATTCGTGAACTCTTCGACGCGGCATATCAGGAAGGTGCGCGCATTCATTCCGACTCCTGGGGTACGCCGAACAATCCCGGCGCCTACGACATCGACAGTTTCTACGTGGACGATTTCATCTGGAATCACCCGGACATGACGATCACGTACTCGGCGGGGAATTCCGGCGACGACTTCAATCACGATGGTTATGCCGACACCGCCGTCACCTCCGGCCCGGATGAGCGTTACTACCTGAGCACTCCCGCCACGGCCAAGAACCTGATCACGGTGGGCGCCAGCGAGAACGACCGACAGGGGCACTACGAGTGTGATCCGGTGGCCACCAATTGTTCGGGGATGAATGACATTTTCTGGTACGGCTGGGCCTGGCCCCTTGAGTTCGATATCGGACCGATCGCCGGCGACCTGACGGCGGGGAACGCAGAACAGATGGCCGGTTTCTCCAGCCGGGGCCCGACCCAGGATAATCGGCTCAAGCCCGATATCGTGGCGCCCGGCACCTGGATCCTCTCCGGCTACTCCGATATGTACCAGGAGTTTTACGACCCGGCGCCCAATCCGGAAACCGGCCTGTGGCAGGTGGGGGGCTGGTTCGATCCCAGGAATGCCGAGTACAAGTATTTCGGGGGAACGTCCATGTCCACGCCGCTGGTCGCCGGAGGGGCGGCCGTGGTGAGACAGTATTACGAGGCGCGGTACGGCCACGAAGCGAGCGCCGCGCTGGTCAAGGCCACGCTGATCAATTCGGCCGTTGACCTGCTGGACGAAAACAATGACGGTCAGAACGACAACGACATCCCCATCCCGAACAATCACGAGGGGTGGGGCCGAATGGACCTGAATGCCGCCACCGACGGCAGCCATGTCTTCGAGGATGCGGGGTCTGCGTCCGGCCTGTTCACGAATGACAGCAGTAGCTTCCAGTACACGGTGGAGAACCCGGGCTCGCCCCTTCGGATCTCTCTGGTGTGGACCGACTATCCCTCGACGGAGGGTGCCGCCGTCAACCTGGTCAACGACCTGGACCTGGAAGTCATCGGTCCGGGCGGTGAAACCTACCGCGGTAACGTGTTCTCCGGCGGATGGTCCCAGACCGGCGGTGCGGCGGACCGTGCCAACAATGTGGAGAACGTCTACGTCCAGTCCGCCGGGGTCGGTGCCTGGACCGTCACCGTGTCTGCACACAACGTGCCGAATGGCCCGCAGCCCTATGCCCTGGTGGTGGACGGCGATCTTGGCGAAGTCGATCTGCCGCCGTCAGTGGCGATCACGAGTCCCGCCAACGGCGCGACCGTGACCGATACAGTCAACATTATGGTAGATGCTTCAGATGACGTGACGCGCGTCGATTTTGCCATCGACGGCGGCAACATCGGCAGCGACACGGATGGATCCGACGGCTGGTCCTTGCCCTGGGACACGACCCAGGCGGCGGAGGGCACTCACACCATCGCCGCGACGGCCACGGATACTGCCTCCCAGACCAGGACGGACAGCATCGACGTGACGGTGGACAACGTTCAGCCACCTCCGCCCGGGGAAATTCACGTCAGTGATCTTGATGGATCCAGCGCCGATGCCGGCAAGGGCCAATGGACGGCGACGGTCACTATCTCCGTATCTGACGCCGGTGGCGCCGGTGTCGAGAACGCTGTCGTCGAGGGCGCCTGGGGTGGCGGCGCAAACGGAACGGCAACCTGTGCAACGGGGGGCGGCGGTACGTGCCAGGTGGCCCGGGATGTCCGTAACAAGTTCACCGACGCCACTTTCACGGTGACCAACGTCTCCGCGGGGAACTCGATCTATGACGCGGGATCGAACAGCGATCCCGACGGCGACAGCGACGGCACGACCATCGTGGTGCCGAGGGACGGGGGCGGCACCGAACCGCCGCCGCCACCATCGGGGCCGGGAATGCACGTGGCCGACCTGGACGGGACCGGCGCACCGGCTCCCAGGAATCGCTGGACCGCGTCAGTCACGATCAAGGTGGTTGACGAGGGAGCAGCGCCGCTCACGAACATGACCGTGAGCGGCAGCTGGAGCGCCGGCGGCAGTGGAAATTGCGCCACGGACGCCAGCGGCCTCTGCACCATCGAGAAGTCGAACCTCAAGGGGAATCTGGTGTCGACCACGTTCAGCGTCACCGACATTGCGGACAACAACAGCCCGGCGACCTATGTCTACGATCCGGCCAGTAACGGCGACCCGGACGGAGACAGCAACGGCACGGAGATCGTTATTACTCAGCCCTGACTGGGGGTCGTCGGGACGGCACGCCCTTGCCGGAGTCGGCGTGAGCCGCCGTCAGCCGGCCTCCGGCAAGGGCGTACCGGCCGAGGGCGGTGTCTCCCGGGTTTTTCGTTCCGAGAGAAACGGAATGACCAGTACGGGGATCACGGCGATCATGGCATCCGCGTAGAGCAAAGTGCTGTAGCCCCAGGCGTCCACGGCGGCGCCCTGCCAGGCATTGGTGTAGGAGATGGTCAGGTTCCTCAGGGCCATGAAGCCCGTGAACTGGGTGGCGGCGATAGCCGGATTGGTCAGGCCCATGAAAATCGCGGCGCTGGTTCCGTAGTGCAAACCCATGCACAGGTAGAACGCCATGGAAGCGGCGAAGTAGTGGGGGATCGTGATGCCTGCCAGGCCTGATGTTCCGCCGACCTTCATGGCCACGTACAGGGTCGGCAGCGTGGTCATCGCGTAGAAAATCGCCAGCATTTTCCGTTTGCCGAGCTTGTCCGCCAGCCATCCGCCGATGATACAGCCGGCGCCCGATATGGCCGTGTTGTAGACGTTGAGCTGGGCGATCTGGTTGTCGGTCATGCCGATGTCCACCTGCAGGGCCGTGGAAACGGCGGAGGACAGAGCCATGGCGCCGAAGGGCAGCAGGGCGAAGAACACGCCGATCATGGGGCCCTTGCCAGAACTGAAAAAGCCCACCTTCAGCTCCCTGACAAATCCACCCAGTGCCGCCTTGAATTTCGTCCAGACCTGGGTGGATTTTTCCGTGACCCTGGCCCCCAGGGTCGGATCCCTGACGAATACGAGGACGAAGGCCAGGACCAGGCAAAGCAGCAGGCTCACATACAGGAAGGAAACGTCGAAGCCGTACATTCCCGAAACGAACAGCGCTCCGCCACCGCCAAGACCCTGTCCGATATAGGCGCCGGCAAACATGAAGCCGTTGCCCTGGCCGCGCTCCTCGGGTTTCAGCGAGTTCACCGCCAGGGAGTCGATCGCCACATCACAGGTGGCGGCGAAGACGTTATGGACGATGACCATGGCGATCAGCAGATCGAAATACCGCGTGTAGTCGATCTGCGCGATACCGTAGAGCGTGATAATCATCAGGATCTGACAGATGACGATCCAGGCCTTTCGGCCTCCGAATCGCTGCAGACGGACGAGGTCCACCAGGGGTGCCCAGGCCCATTTAAATGCCCATGGAAGATAG
>JASFOT010000208.1:0-4803 GCA_050116375.1 Gammaproteobacteria bacterium
ACGGTCACCTGGCCGTAGGGGCTGGACCGCGTGGTCTCGATCCGGCCGCCCGCGACCTGTAGCGAAGCGTTGAGGTCCTTGTAGGGAGACAACTGCAGTATGGGTTTCGGCGCAACGAGCAGCACGGTGGCGAAGAGCAGCGCGAACAGCGCCGTTACGCCTCGTGCACACCCGGTTTCCAGGGCCGCCGCGAAGGCGGCCACGCCAGCCAGCAGCACTACCGCCTCCATGCATCGCAATGGTTCCATCCACCAGAGCAATCCCACGGCGATCAGCCCCCCCGCCGCCGCACCCCCCAGATCGGTCCCGTAGACACGACCGGCCAGGCGACCCCAGCCCATAAAGGCCAGACCGACGGCAGCAGCGACAAAGAAAAACGGTGTCCCCAGCAGGAAGTACAGACCCGCCAGCCGCCAGATCAATACCGGTCGCCAGAGCAGTTCCTCGGGACTGAACGCGATGTTCTGCGCCAGCAGAAACGCCGGGAGACCGGTCACGGCGAACAGGGCGATGGATGACACATAGGCAGGCAGAAGCCAGCGACCGATGCGACCGCGCACCAGGCTCAGGAAAGTCCCGCTCGCGCCGTAGCCGAGCAGAGCCAGGCTGATGATCATGTACGCGAAGTGATGCCACTGGATGATGGAAAACACCCGGATCAGGAGGAGCTGGTAGGCCAGCGCAGCGGCCGACGCCAGGGCCAGCGATATCAGCGGAGGCCGGCGCAAGGTGGAATCCATGTGGCGACCGGACGCCTGCGTTCAGTGGCCGCCGGTCAGCGGTACAAAGCGTACCGGCAGGACCTGCCGCGTCGACACGCTTCCCTCATCATCTTTCTCGACCAGCAATAGCTGCTGGGTGAGAAAGCGGCTGCCCACCGGGATGACGAGTTTGCCGCCCGGCTTGAGCTGTTCAATCAGAGGCGGAGGCACGTGGCTTGCTCCGGCGGTCACGACGATACCGTCGAAGGGTCCGCACTCCGTCCAGCCGTAATAACCATCGCCCTCTCGTGTCCGGATATTGCGATAACCGAGCCGGGCCAGGTCCCCACGCGCGCGCTCGGCGAGCTCGGGAATAATCTCGATCGTGCAGACCGTATTCACCAGTTCGGCCAGCACGGCCGCCTGGTAACCCGATCCCGTGCCGACCTCCAGTATGACGTCGGCAGCACCGGGCTCGATCAGATCCGTCATGATCGCCACGATGTAAGGCTGCGATATTGTCTGGCCGTAACCGATGGGCAGGGGCCGGTTATCGTAGGCAAACCTGCGCTGGTCCCTGGGCACAAGCTCGTGTCGGGGAACGGTCTCTATCGCTTCCAGGACCCGCGTGTCGAGACGGTCACGGCCCAGGTACCTGGCGGTCATTCGTACGTCGCCGGCGATCTCGTCCACCAGCGCCGCGCGACGGGTCGCCATATCGTCTGCGGCCACTGGGCCGGCGGCCAAACCCGCCAGAACGACCCCTAACAGAGGCAGACGGCATCGGTGCCGGATCTGGACTTTCATGACGCTGCTCTCCCTTTTACTCCAAGTATGGCAGTCCGGTCAGGATCCGCCCGCGCTGCGGAACCCGGACTCGGTGCTCCCGCAATCGACGAAAGCGGCAAATCCGACCCGAAACTCTGTGGCGATCTCCGGGCTGTGCCAGAATCAGTAGGAAAACAAAGTCCCGGGAAGAAGCAGATGGCCTCGGTGCTCAACAAGCAAATTGCCGAGAAACTGGACGAGATGGCGGAACTGCTGGAAGTCCAGGGCGCCAATCCCTTCAGGGTGCGGGCATACCGCCGGGCAGCCGCTACGGTCGGAGAGATGGACCGGGACCTGGAGGAAATTTCCCGGTCCGAAGGCATGGAGGGTCTGGTTTCCCTGCCGACCGTGGGCAAAGGCATCGCGGCTGCCGTGTGGGAAATGGTTCACACGGGCCGATGGAGCCAGCTGGAACGGCTGCGCGGAAGTCTGCAGCCGGAAAACCTCCTGCAAACCGTTCCCGGCATCGGTCCGGCGCTGGCAAAGCGAATCCACGATGATCTGCATGTGGACACTCTGGAAGAACTTGAAACGGCTGCCTTCGACGGACGACTGGAGGGCCTGCCGGGGATCGGCTCCCGAAAGCTCCAGGCGCTCCGCGCCACCTTGGCGACCATGCTCGGTCGAGCCCGGCGGACTTCCGGCCGCACCGGCGCGGACGGTCCCTCGGTTGCCACCCTCCTCCGGATCGACCGTGACTACAGGAAAGGGGCGACCGAGGGCTCACTGCCCAGGATCGCCCCCAAACGGTTCAACCCCGAGGGGGAAGCCTGGCTGCCGATCCTCCACGCTGACCGGGACGGCTGGCATTTCACGGCCCTGTTTTCCAACACCGCCCGCGCCCACGAACTGGACAAGGTTTACGACTGGGTCGTTCTCTACTTTTACAACGAGGACCACGAGGAAGGACAGCACACTGTGGTCACCGAGACCCGTGGGCCCCTCCAGGGCCGGCGTGTCGTACGGGGCAGGGAAGCCGAGTGTCGCGAGCTTTATTCGAAGTCAGAAAGCCCGGCCGACAGGGAATCTACAGCCTGATCCGGAACGGCACGGGGAACAGATCAGCAGGTGGGTCATGCGTAATTGAAAACCCCGCCTGATCGGCGGGGTTTCGTTCATGGCCTCCGTGCCTCGTGCCGCCGACGTCGTCGTCGCTGCCTTCGCAGCAGACGCGCGTCGCGCGACGCCAGTTCCCCCCCGGAGGCTGCTTTCCGATTCTCCATGAGTCACCTCTGAAGAGTTGGCTGCTCCGTTGAGCCCACAGGATAACCCTTGCGGGGATTTGAGACATTGATCTACCTCATTTATGCAACAAGCTGATTTTGTTTGACATTATGGAAAGTCAATATGTTAAATAGCGGCACGGGACAGGGACTCGGCGAATCTCGAGCCGCGACCAGGACAACCGTGCGCTGGCAAGGCTCGGAACCCGATTTGGCCAGTCACTGAACAGACCGTGTCGACGCTACGGTTTTTTACTGCCCGCGGACGGGGCGCCTGAAAGCACCGCCCGCCACTGCCGATTCGGGGCGAAAGCCGCTAGGATCGCGGCAGGGGCAACATCATCATCGGAGGCGCGCTGAAACGACCCATGTTCTTGTTCAGGTCCAACCGGCGGGTCTCGGTCGAGCGCCACGGGAAACAGCAGGAGTTGTCGCCTGCCCGGGGCAAAGACGCCAACTACGTCACCTCCATGTACGACTTCATAGAGCTGCGTTCCTCGCTCCCCACAAGGGAGGCAAGACGCGCCCTGTCCCGCGTGGAGGAAGAGGACTGGCTCGCCACCCATCGACCGCCGCTGGAACTGGGTATCTCCAATCGCGGCGAGTTCCAGCGCAAGAAAGCGGCCCAGAGCGGTCAGGTGTCGGCCATGCCGTTTCGCGCCATCGACAATCAGGTCATGAAACTCAAGGGGGACGGTGTTGTCCGGCTGGCCATCCTAAACGGATTCGGTACAGGCCTGAGCGACACGCTCGTCGGTTTGACCGCGTTCCGCGAGGTCCGCAAGCGAATACAGACGGCGGGGATTGGAGAACTGGACGTCGAGATGTGGGTCAGGCCATCCGGCTACGACAGCGCCCTGGCCGTCACCAGCATGCACGGCGGCGTGGACCGGGTGAAGATGCTGCCGATGCCCATCGATGCATTCCTGAAGCTCGACGGCTACTGGGATCTGGGCGGGCTGGTGGACCGACCGACGGTAAATACTCGCTGCACCGTCGACTTCTTCCTGGAGCTGATGGGGATCGACCCGACCGCCGTACCCCGAAACGAAAAACGCAACCGGCTCTCCCTGTCCATTCCGGTGGTCAAGGAGGTGGGCGACGCCCTGCGGGACAGAACCAGGCGCTACGTGATCCTGCACCCCATCGGAGGGAGCCTGGAACGCAACATGCCCGCGGAAGTATTCCGCGAACTGTGCACACGGCTGGTCAGGGAAACGGACATGGACGTGGCGTCCCTGGTGCCGCTTCCCAACATGCACCCGCGACACGTTGACCTTTCTGAGCTGTCTTCCCGCGGATTCGAGCAATATTGCGCCCTGATCAAGAACGCCGCAGGGCTCGTCACGGTGGATGCCAGCGCCTACCACGTGGCAGACGCTTTCTCCGTCCCGACAGTGGCAATTTTCTCCATGGTGAATCCCGAACTGCGCGCCCGTTATTACCCCAACGTTGAATGTATCGTCCTGCCGGGAACCGGGTCCGCCTCCCCGGGCAACCAGCCCCGCGCCGGCGATGTGCTGAGCGCCTGGCCACGTCTGGACCTGAACAAGGTAGTGGAGCTTCTGGTCGAACAGATGCCCCCTGTCTGACGGCAACTGACTACGGCCTGCCTCCAGATAGTAGAATTGCGGGTCTACCGCGGACACGCGACGATTAAGGGTCCGGACACATGGAGCGCAGACTGGCCGCCATTCTCACTGCTGACGCCGTAGGCTACACGCAGATGATGGCACGCGACGAAGTGGCGACCCTGGAAACCCTGGACGCCTATCGTTCAATCATGGGCGGCCTGATCAAGCAGCACGGCGGAAGGGTTGTGGACGCGGTCGGCGATAACCTGCTGGCGGAATTCCCCAGCGCCGTGGATGCGGTCCAGTGCGCAATCGAGATCCAGCGGCAGCTTGCCGAGAACAACGCCGAGCGCCCCGAAGACAAGCAAATGCGCTTCCGCATCGGGATCAACGTGGGGGACCTGATCGTGATCGGCGACCGGATCGTTGGCGACGGCGTCAACGTAGCGGCCCGGATCGAGGCGGAAGCAACGCCGG
>JASFOT010000209.1:0-4795 GCA_050116375.1 Gammaproteobacteria bacterium
GTGCCGGCGACCTCGGGCGACAGGCCGAGAGACGCCAGTCTCCCGGGGGTCGCTCTGAAGATGGTTCTCACGTCGCCGAGAGCCTCGATCAGGCGACGGGCCGCCGTCGCGGTCATCCCCGGGGTGGCGGCGATACGGAGCCATGGGTCTGGCGGCTGATTCATTGCTCGTGGGCTGAGGTCGATACAAAAACGCCGGCACGAGGCCGGCGTTTTCTCTGCAAGGTTCGCGGCTCCCGGGGCGATTACGGATTGCGTACCACGTCAAATACGTGGATCTCGCTCTCAGCTCTCACGATAAGGCCGTAGCTGATCCGGTCAAAGCTCCGGAATACCATCATAAGTCCCGCATATTCTTCCGGAAGCTGGACCTTTTCGCCGCGGAAGCCCTTGCCGGAAAAACGGTCCCGCTCGACCCGGCCCGCCTGGTAAACCGCCAGGACATGCCCGGGCTCCAGCCCCTGGGAACGGCCGCGATTCAGGGTCACGATCTGATAGGCACCGATAATGCTGACGCCGTCGAAAACGGAGATGATTTTGCCGTCGATCTGCTCGTCCGGTGACCGCGGCGTGAAATACATCGGGAAGTCCTCGTCGGGCGTCAGAAGAATATCTCCGTTGAGCGCCTCCCGATCCGTGGCATTGAGCAGCAGCGTCGCAGGATCGCCCTCGCGATGTATGGTGCCCTCGCCAACAAAAATTCCTTCGTAGCCGAGAAAGTCGCCGGTATCCGGGTCTTCGAGTTTGGAACCGACTCGCATCACGTTATAGACGTCATCCAAAGCGAAATCAGCGCCCCGAACATACACGTTGGCGCCGGCGCCGTGGACCAGGTGTCCATGCCGGGTCGTGAAGATATAGGGCGAGTTCTCCACCGTGTCCTTGTCAAGCACCGACGGCTTGGAAAGAAACGCCTTGATCAATTCGTAGGGGATCGTTTCGATGGCTTCGCCCAGCATCGTCTCGCGAACCCGCGGAGACAGCCTTTCCACGTTGCCGCGCTCCAGGATCAGGCGCGGCTTCCCGTCGATATAAACGAGCGTGATCACGTCTCCCGGATAGATCAGATGCGGATTGGCGATCTGGGGGTTCACGTACCAGATTTCGGGCCAATACCAGGGATCCTTCAGGAACATCTCGGAGATATCCCAAAGAGTGTCGCCCTTCTTCACCACGTACCTGTCGGGGTGGCGAGGATTGAGCCGGACGGGCCGCTCCTCCGACTGGTAGACCGGCGCTGATGCCGGGGGCGGTGCGACTGCCTCGTCCGCTGCCGGCGGCGGAGCCGGTTCAGCTGCGGGCGGCGGGGGAGTCGATGCGGTGTCTTCCTCTGAGGGCGTAGAAGCGCATCCGGTAAGCAGTGCCGCCGCGAACAGAGAAGTCAACAGAAAGGCGGAAATCCGTGATAAGGCGCTGGGGGAAATTGTCGAATGTCGATCCATCCGAAGTCTCCGATGGCCGGCCAGGGCTGGCGCTTGGCTGGTATAATTTTGCGATAAACGTCCGCGCGCAATCGGGCGACCGGGGCAATCCCCCCACTGCCGCGAAAGGCGGCCCGATAAAGCTGGTTCGGACATTAGCACGTATTATTAATATTGTCATAATTTTAGCGACGATTCGTGACCCAGTACACGAATTGGCAAGGTGACCATGGCCATTCTTGAGATACTCGAATACCCGGATCCGCGTCTGCGGACGCGTGCGCAAAAGGTGGAGCAGGTCGATGACGAGATTCGCCAGCTCGGCCGGGACATGCTGGAGACAATGTACGCCGCTCCGGGGATCGGACTGGCCGCGACGCAGGTGAACGTTCACAAGCGCGTCCTCGTGGCCGATGTGTCGGAAGACCGCAGCGATCCCCGGGTGCTGATCAATCCGGAAATCCTGGAGAAGGACGGCATCCAGGTCGCCGAGGAGGGCTGCCTGTCGGTGCCGGGGTTCTACGACAGCGTAGAGCGGGCCGAACACATCCGCGTCAGATCCCTCGACCTGGACGGCCAGCCATTCGAATTCGAGGCGGAAGGCCTGCTGGCGGTCTGTATCCAGCACGAGATGGATCACCTGGACGGCAAGCTGTTCGTGGACTATCTGTCAGATCTGAAACGCCAGAGGATACGGAAGAAACTCGAAAAGGGTCGCCGGCAGCAGGTTCCGGATCCAATGCACGCCCGAACGCCGGCCATCTAGGGCCAGCGCCCCGGTGACAGGATGAACCTGGTATTCGCCGGGAGTTCCGATTTCGCTGTCAAAAGCCTGGACGCCCTGATCCGGGCCGGACATCGCGTGCTTGCCGTATTGACGCAGCCGGACCGACCTGCCGGTCGCCGTCGGAGGATGACCCCCACCCCGGTCAAGGCCTACGCCCGGACCGCCGGTCTGCCGGTGATGGCGCCGGAGAGCCTCAAGGACGAGGCGGTGATCGAAAAACTGAGCCGGCTCGAGCCCGAGCTGATGGTCGTGGTCGACTATGGCCTTATCATCCCCCGGTCAGTGCTCGAACTGCCGTCCCGTGGTTGCATTAACGGACACGCCTCCCTTCTGCCCAGATGGCGGGGGGCTGCGCCTGTCGAGCGGGCCGTGATGGCGGGAGACAGACAGACAGGCATCACCGTGATGCAGATGGAAGCGGGTCTCGATACCGGACCCATTCTCCTTGTCCGTTCTACCGACATCGGGCCCGACGAGTCGGCGGGTCACCTTCGCGACCGCCTGGCCGATATTTGTGCCGCTGCCCTGGTCGAGGCCCTGAATCGCCTGGATGCGGGAGATCTCAGTCCCCGCCGGCAGAACGACAGCCTCGCCTGCTACGCGGCAAAGATCCGGCCCGAGGAGGCCCGCCTGGACTGGCGACGCACCGCAGATGAACTGGCCAGGCAGGTGCGCGCTTTCGACCCCAGACCGGGGGCCTACACGGAATACCGGGGCAAGCGACTGAAAATAATCGAAGCCGAGCCTCTGGCGGAAACGTCGAACGTCGAGACCGGCACCGTGTTCCGCGCCTCCCGCGACGGCATCGACGTGGCCGCAGACGACGGAGTTCTCCGGCTCAAGACTATCCAGCTCCCGGGCGGAAAGCCCATGTCGGCCGAAGCGTTCCTCAACGGGCATGACGTGCTGAACGAGCGCCTCGGCATCCCGGAATGAGCCGGCCATCAAGCGTCCGGGCCATGGCAGCCCGGGTTATCGGCGAAGTAGCGGGGCGCGGCAAGTCTCTGGACAGGGCTCTGGCGCCGGCGCTGGAGAATTTCGAAGATGGACGGGACAGAGCGTTTTTGCAGGCCATCTGTTATGGCGTGTTGCGATTCCATCCCCGGCTCGAGTTCCTGCTGGAACAACTTCTCAATCGCCCGCTCAAGGCCCGCGACATTCGTTTGCGGGCGTTGATGCTGACCGGCCTTTACCAGATTTCCTCCATGGGCGTTCCCGCTCATGCGGCCGTGGCGGAGAGCGTGGCGGCGGCTCAGGAAATCGGCCGGCCAGGCGCCAAGGGGCTGGTCAACGCGGTGCTGCGGCGCTACATCCGCGAGCGGACAAATCTCGACGGGCTGGCCATGCGTTCACCTGAGGCGCGCTGGGCTCATCCCGAATGGCTGATCAACCGCCTGGCGACAGACTGGCCCGACAGATGGCAATCGGTTCTTGAAGAGAACAACAGGCAGCCGCCCATGTGGTTGCGGGTCAACTGCTCCCGCATTGCGCGAGAGGACTACCTCAAGGAGCTGGAACAGCCGGCGAGCCCCGGGGCGTACGCATCCGAATCCCTCTGTCTTGATGCACCGGTTCCTGTAGGGTCGCTACCGGGGTTTTCGCAAGGACTGGTATCGGTTCAGGATGCGGGGGCGCAGCTGGCGGCCGGTCTTCTCGACGTGCGGCCCGGCCATCGAGTGCTGGACGCCTGTGCTGCCCCCGGAGGCAAGGCGGCACACATACTCGAGCTCTGCAGCGATGTGGACCTGGACGCACTGGATATCGACAGGGATCGGCTGGAAATGCTGGAGTCCACTTTCGCGCGCCTCGGTCTGGAAGCCAGACTCATTGAGGGCGACGCCGGTCGGCCGGAACAATGGTGGGACGGCCGAGTCTATGACCGGATCCTGGTGGATGCACCGTGCACGGCTACGGGGGTGATTCGTCGGCATCCCGATATCAAAATTCTGCGACGCCCGTCCGACGTGGCGCAGCTCGTTCAGCGCCAGCGGGAAATCCTGGATCAGACGTGGCCGCTGCTGCGCCCCGGCGGGCATTTGCTTTATGCGACCTGCTCGATTCTGCGCGAGGAGAACCAGTCGCAGGCAATCGCTTTCCTCGAGCGAAATGCTGATTCGGAGCCGGTGATGCTGGAACTCGCCCGGGATCTGGGCTTCGAGGCCGGCCCGGGCCGGCAGATTCTTCCCGGTGACGCAGGCATGGACGGCTTTTATTATGCTTGTCTGAGAAAGCTTTCGTGAGGCGCATGAACAGGCCCGCCATCATCAGTACGGCCGGACACAGAAGGGCGATAGTCGCCTTTCTCGTTCTTGCGGCGTCGTGTTTCCTGGTCGCCTGGCCGGGAGCCCTGCGGGCCGACGATGGCAGGGTCGGTATCCGATCGGTTTATGCCGAACTCGATGAAGGCGTCTATTACGTCTACGCAAGGGTGGAAATCATCCTCAGCTCGGAGGCGCTGGATGCATTGCACAATGGAGTCCCGCTGAATGTCGAGCTGCAGCTGGTCGTGGATCGCTTCAGAAGATGGATGTGGGACGACGCGGTCGCCGCCCTGAAGCAGCGTTATCAGCTCAGCCATCATGCTCTCT
>JASFOT010000210.1:0-4789 GCA_050116375.1 Gammaproteobacteria bacterium
CCGGGTCGCCGAGAAATGCGGGTACAGGGAATTCGCGCGAACCGTGTATCACGACCATCCAATCGTAGTGCTCGAAAGGCAGGCCCGCCGGATCGGGGACTGACCCGGAATCGCGGCACTGCCTCACCCCATCGGCGGGAACTCGGCCCATCCCTGTGTCGGCGACTCCTGAAAAGCATCGGTGATGGGGGGCACCGACGACGCCGGGAACTATACTTCGGGAATCGTCAGGGACTTGCCGGGGCCAGAGCTGCCTGACGCTTCGGAGGGTGACTGCATGAGCGCCATCGACGACTGCCTCGCTAATAACAGGGCCTTCGCCACCGGACTGTCGAAGATCCCACCCCACACGCCTCCGGCCAAGCGGATCGCCGTGGTCCTCTGTATGGATGCCCGCCTGAATACCTGGGCCATGCTCGGCCTCAAGGACGGGGACGCCCACGTGATTCGCAACGCCGGCGGTGTGGTGACCACGGACGTGATTCGATCCCTGATCATCTCTCAGAGACTGCAGGGCACCCGGGAGGTCATGCTGATTCACCATACGGATTGTGGCATGCTCAAATTCAAAGACGACGAGCTGAAGCGCGCCATCAGTGAAGAGGCGGGAAAGTCGCCGAAATTTTCCCTGCGCGCTTTCGACGATGTGGAGGTCGACCTGCGCCAGTCGATCCGGCGAATCAAGGATTGCCCCTACCTGCCCTGCCGGGACCACGTCAGAGGATTCGTATACGACGTGGACACCGCCCTCCTCCACGAGGTTTCCTGACGTCGTCCGACACACGAGCGGTGGCCGAGCCAGGTACAACGCCCGGCTGGAACAGGTCCGGTAGAATGCCCCCGCCATCCTGAATTGGCTGACATCATGTCCCAGTGCAGAAATTGCGGTGCCGACCTGGCGGAGACCTATTGTCCCCGCTGCGGGCAGAAGAACCTCGACCTGGAGCGCCCGATCCTGGTTCTGATCGGCGAGGTACTCAAGGAGACTTTCGATCTTGATGGTCGGGCGGCCCGCACCGTCCGGGCGCTGCTCACGCGTCCCGGGCTGCTGACGCGCGAGTTTCTGGCCGGTCATCGCCGGCGGTACACGCCGCCGGTACGTCTTTACCTGATCGTCAGCGTTGCCTTTTTTCTTATCACGACCTGGGTAGTGTCCCAGGGCATGCTCCTGGAGGAAGGCCAGGACCTGGCCGTGGATGCGCCGGGTCAGGCTCGCTTTGCGGGCGAGGAACTGCCCCGGCTGATGTTCTTGCTGCTGCCGGCCTTTGCCCTGCTCCTGAAGCTGGCCTTCTGGCGAAGGCTTTACTTCGATCACCTGATCTTCGCCCTTCACTTCCACACCGCCGCCTACATCACGCTGGCGCTGATCCTGCCGTTGGAGGACGCCACCGTGCATTACTGGCAGGCGATCGTGGCGCAGTTCGGGCTGCTTTTTTACCTGCTCGCCTACCTCGTGATCGCTCTCAGACGGGTTTACGGCTGCGGCTGGGCAGGCGCCGCGACCCGGTCGGCCGGAATCCTGCTCGGCTACCTGGTCATGGTCTCGATAGTCATCGAGAGTGCCAGCAGTTTCCTGATCATCGGCGACTGAGCGCCATACCGAAGGCCGGACGAATGCCGGAAAGGACATCCCGGATGAAGCACCGCGGGTCCGGCCTCCGCATATAATCGGCCCATGCATTACATCGAACCTGTTTTCCGTCCGCCTTCCGAGGCCCGGTCCCTGATCCTGCAGGTGACCAACGGATGCTCGTGGAACCGCTGCACTTTCTGCGAGATGTATACCCAGCCGCAGAAGCGCTTCAACTTCAAACCTGTCGAAGAGGTGGACCGGGAGCTTGCCCAGGTGGCGGCATCCGGTTTTCCCGTGCGCCGGATCTTCCTGGCCGACGGCGACGCCATGACCCTGTCCGTCCGCAGGCTGAAGCTGGTCCTCGAGCGGATCCGCCATCACCTTCCCCACGTGCAGCGCGTTTCCAGCTACTGCCTGCCCCGCAATCTTCGCCACAAGACCCCGGACGAACTGGCAGAGCTGAGGGAACTGGGCCTGAGCCTTTTCTATGTCGGCTGCGAGTCCGGCGACGACCTGGTCCTGGAGCGGGTCAGCAAGGGCGAGACGTTCGAGTCCTCACTGGACGCTCTCAAGAAGATCAAGGCGGCCGGCTCGAAAAGTTCGGTGATGATCCTGAACGGCATGGGGGGCAGGCGCTACAGCAAGCAGCACGCCGTGAACTCCGGGCTGTTAATGAACGAGGCCCAGCCGGAATACCTGGCCACCCTGGTGGTCAGCTTCCCCATGGGGATCGATCGCTACCAGGCCGGCTTCAAAGGCGAGTTCGAGCCCCTGGATCAACAGGAGCTGTTCCGGGAAATGGAGTGGCTGCTGGAAACGCTGGAACTGGATAACACCATCTTCCGCAGCGACCACGCGTCCAACTACCTGGTGCTCAGAGGCACCCTGAACCGGGACAAGGCACGGCTGCTGGAAACCGTGCGGACGGCCATCCGCCAGCCCGGTGAGATACCGCTCAGACAGGAGTGGCAGCGGGGCCTTTGATACCCGGGACCTACGAAGCCCTTCACTGCTAACATCGCCACGTTCCTTCGCCGCAGCCTGAGTGGCCCTCAGACCGGAGCAACAATCGCTGACTCACTCCGAGGCTGACTGTTCCGTTTGCTGCGCCTCGATCTCTGTGCGTTGCCGGTCCACGTCGCCCTTCACCTCCGCCATCAACGCCTGGTATTCGGCGTTATCCTTGAGCGCATCCCATCGGGGATCGTGGTGACGGATGTAGTAATCTCGCCAGCCGGCCTCGGCGGCACGTCTCAAGCGCTCCAGCGCCACGTCCTGTTGCTCCAGCAGCGTCGCGTTGAGGGCATAAACGTAAAGATGATCGCTCCGACGCCATCGGCCACTTGCCTCCATCCCAGCCATCCACCGGTCCATTTCCTCGAGCAGCGGCCGTGCCTTCGCCTCCTGGCCCGTCACGGAGTAAGACCAAGCCAGGGTCTGGCCGGCGGCCACTTTCTCCGGATTCCCGAATTCATCTGGCTTGACCTCCACGGCGGCGAGCATTTCCTGGGCGGCAGCATGGTCGCCTGCGAGCGCAAGGATTACTCCATAATGAAGCTCCATTTCCTCAGGCGGCAGGCCTTCCGCCGCCATGACCCCTCGATGGTTTTCAACGGCCTCCTTATAGCGCCCGCGCCATAAGTCCGGCTCGGAGTGCAGTCTGATCCAGAAAGATCTTTCGAAAGAGCCCTTTTTCGGGGCCGGCGTCAGGCCCTGCTCCGCCCATTGCTCGACCTGTTCCCAGTCATTCAGCAAGGCATAACTCTCCGCCAGCATTCCGTATCGATAGGCGCGAAACGGCCCGGAGAAAAAAGGATCCAGCGCCAGCCTTTCGGCATGCCTCAGCATTTGCGGAAAACGTCCGGTCAACCGATACAGCTCAATCAGGTGGAATAAAACCATGCCGTTGGGCTCGGGCAATTCGCCCAGCCTCAGGAGGATCGTCTCGGCCTTCACGACCTGCCCGCTGTCCAGATACCAATTCGCGAGATTGGCGGCGATGGCGGGATGCATGGGATCGATGCGCAGCGCCCGCTCGTACCATTCTATGACTTCGTCGACTTTGCCCTGCCCCGTGAGCGCAGTGCTGAGCCAGTTGATCGCGTCCGCCATGTTGGGGTCTTCGGCAAGGACCTGGCGAAGCACTGGCTCTGCACCCTCCGGATCCGAGCGGGTGAGCAACAGCAGGCCACGGGCGGCCAGCGCCCGCGGCAGACCGGGAGCCAGCGCGAGCGCCCGGTCAATGGCCTGTTCGGCGATCGAGAGCTCCTCGTCTTCGGGGCTCCGCCACATGATCATGGAAACGGCGTACTCGGCCTGCGCCTCGGCAAAATCCGGATCGAGCTCAACGGCTTTCGCCAGTTCCTCCCGGGCCTGCGGGACCATACGCTCGTGTACGTATTCCCTTCCGATCAGGTAATGCTGATATGCCGCTAAATCGGGCTCATAGGTCTCCGCATGATCCGGCACGATCTGCGGCACGACCGTCGTCGCCACGATATCGGCGATCTCGGCCTGGATCGCGAAGATGTCCTCTAGCCTGCGATCGAAGGCGCTGCTCCACAGCTGGGTGCCCGCATCATCCACGAGTTGCGCAGTAATTCGGAGCTGGTCCTGATATTTGCGAACGCTACCCTGCAGCAGAAAACGAACGCCGAGCAGGGAGGCAATGCGAGGAATCCGGTAATCGCTGCCCTTGAACGCGAATGACGAGGTCCGGCCGATAACGTGCAGATCGCCGAATCCCGTCAGCTTGTGGAGAAGCTCATCGGAAATCCCGTCGCAGAAAAACTCGTTGGCCGGATCGTCGCTGACATTGGCGAAGGGCAGCACGGCGATGGAGTTGGGCAGCTTCTCCAGCGGCGGTGCCTCGTCGATCGCCGAAGCATTCGATAGGTCGGCCTCTACCCTCGGCGTTTCCACAATCTCCGTGCCGGCCCGGAAAACGATAAACACCGCGATGCCCGCCAGGGCGGTGAGCACCAGGTAGTCCGTTCTCTGGAGGGGAACGGCCCTCCCCGCTTCGTGCTCGTCCACCGCCGGGGTGCGCACGATCCCGTGGGTGGTGACGTCGTAGAACCAGCCAAACACCAGCGCCAGCGGGAATCCCAGGATTGCCGCAGCCAGCAGGATGTTGATTGCCGCGTCCGGCAAACCCCAGCCGGGGAACAGCACGTCCGCGACCTGCAGCACCAGCCAGGCGCCGACAATGTAGAG
>JASFOT010000211.1:0-4769 GCA_050116375.1 Gammaproteobacteria bacterium
CTCCAACCTGCCCTACAACGACGATGGGTGGCGGCTCAACACGCTCTACTGGGACCAGAAGTTCCGGGGCGGCAAGTACGAGATGGTCGGCGGTTATCTCGATATCAGCGACTATGTCGATGTCTTCCCGCTGGTCAGTCCCTGGACAGATTTTTTCAACTATGCATTCAGCATCGGGGTTGGCGCCCTCGACCTTCCCAGCGATGGCGCGCTAGGGTTTGCGGGGGCGGCCTGGCTGACAGATAACGTCTACGCCATGGCCGGCTTCGTCGACGAGAATGCGGATGCCACCGATCCCGGGGAAGGATTCGATACGTTCTTCAACGATCGAGACTACTTCAAACATTTCGAGATCGGCTGGACCGGTGCGTCCCAGGAGGCCTACTACCTCAATAATGCCCATCTGACCCTGTGGCACGCGGACGAACGGGACGACCTGGGGGTGGAAGACGGTTGGGGCGGAGTGCTCTCCTTCAATCACGCGGTTGGCGCGAACTGGCTGGCTTTCGTGCGGGCCGGCTGGGCTGAGGATAGCGGCAGCCTCCTGGAACGTTCTGTCAGCATTGGCGGCGGGTATACGCCTGGCGGCCTCGAATTGCTGGGATCGGGACACCAGCTCGGATTCGGCGTGAACTGGGGCGAGCCTAACGACGCCCTGTTCGGCGCCGATCTGAAGGATCAATACGCGGCAGAGGCCTACTTCCGTTGGCAGCTGGCCGACGAAATCGCCATTACACCGAGCGCGCAACTGCTGATCGACCCCGCGCTGAATCCCGATGATGACACGGCCTGGGTATTTGGCGTCAGGGCGCGACTGGCATTCTAGCCGCGGCCTTGGGACCCGGCCTGCCGGAATCGCCGACCCTTCGACCTCTGTCCCGCACACATCTGTCCTATTCGCTCCGTTGGCGCGAAATGGCCAGATGCATGGCCAGTAGCGCCGTAACGTAGCAACAGGGACACCCAACGAAGTCGGGCATTGTCGCAGGCATCAACGAGGCAGTTCCTGTCTTCTCGCAATACGGTCAATGACGATGCGATATCTGGTAATTGGAGTAATTGTTTGCGCGACTGTTCTCACAGGGTGCATAGGCCCGCCCGTGTTGAAGCGGCAGGTGATCGGCTACGACGAGGTGATCTCCGAGATCGAGCAGGATCTGCTACTGCTGAACATCGCGCGCTCGGCCAGAGGCGAGCCGGTGCACTTCACGGCCACATCCAGTATCGCGGCGACCTTCGACTGGACCACCACGCTGGATGCGACCGGACGTCTCGAAGACTCGAGCGGTACGGATTTTTTCAATCTCAATCTCGGCGCCAGCGCGTCCGAGAATCCCACCTTCAGCCTCAGGCCGATCACGGGCCAGGATTTCACCAAGAGGATCCTCGTTCCGTTCACCGACACGGCGTTCCATGTCCTTGCCTATCAGGCGGGGGCTATCGACCGCGTCATGCGACTCATGGGCTTCGGCTTCGAGTTCCAGAATCCCGACGGCAGCTTTGTCCGGCTGATAGAGAACGATCCGGCCCGCCCGGCCGAGTATGAAGAATTTCGTCGTCTCGCCGTCCATCTGCGATGGCTCCTCGACACGCGTGGCCTGTTCGTTCGCTCGCTGGTCTTCGAGGAGCTGATGGTCCACGAATTCGATGCCGTGCCACGATCCCAGGACATCACGGCCGGTTTCGACAAGGGCCTCAAGTGGCGCCAGAACCCGGACGGCAGTTACGAGCTGCGCAGGTTCCAGTCGGGTCGTATCGTCATGACCAATTACGATCCGGCCGCACTGACCGATCAGGAGCGATTCGAGCTCAACGAGAAGATCAAACGCAATCCCAGTGGTTATGTCTACGTGCACCTGAAGCCTGATGGCCCGGGCGGCGAATGGCCGGTTCAGGGGGCCATCTGGCTACGCAGTATGCTCCAGATGCTCAATTTCGTGGCGGCTGGCATCGGCGTAGCGCCCGAATTCGACGTGGCGCCCGATCCCCGAACCGGGGGCCGCGTCGCGGCCAACCCGTCCGCGACGCTGAAGATCAACGTCACGGATGACGCGCCAGCTGGCAATGTCGCTTTCGCAAGGGCCGGCGACCGCTTCTACAGCGTCGACGACACGCCCTGGAATCGGGCGGCCTTTGCCACGCTCGGTGACCTGTTTCAGAGCGCCGTGGGCGAAGTCGAGGATGTGGGCATACCGATCACCATTGCGAAATAGACGACAGCGAACGATGGGGGGCGTCTACTGCAATCGCGAGCCGGCATGAAACCAGCGGTCGTTGTAGCCAGTCGGTGGAGAGAATGATGTTACTCCCGTTACAAAAGACGCTTCGTCAAATCATGCGAGCATGCCTGCTCACGGCCCTCGCGGCTCTTGCGCTGTCGGCCTCTGCCGCGGAGCAAACCGTCCTGGTCCGCACGGAGAGTCCGCGCGCTACGCTCGAGTCGTTCGTGCAGCTCCGTGACGCTGGCGAGGTCGCCATCGCACGCTACTGGGAGCAGCAAAACAGCGCCAATTTCCGCCGCCTGCTGATCCTCACAGCGCAATTCGCGGAGTTGATGGATCTGTCTTCGGTGCCCGCGGCCTCGCGTGACAAAGTGGCGTCGGACACGATTGACGCTCTCCTCGATATCCTCGGGCGCCAGGACCTGCCGTCGCTGGCAACGGTACCTGATGCCGAGGCCTTCGACGAAGACGGGGCACCGGCACAATGGCGCATCCCGGGCACGCCGATCCGGATCGCGCGGGTTGACAACGGACCCAGGGAGGGTGAGTTCCTGTTTTCCGCCCGGACTGTGGAGGTGGCTCCTCAGTTCTTGCAGCGTATCCGACACCTGCCACTGCAGACGTCGTTGGGCTTCGATAGCTGGACAAACGCCATGGCGCAGATCCATGGCCCGATGATTCCGGCAGGACTCGTGTTCGCGCTGCCGGAGAGCCTCAAGCAGAGCTGGCTCGATACGCCGATCTGGAAGATCCTGACCACGGTCGCCCTGGTCCTGCTGGCCGTCATCGTCCTGATCCTGTGGGACCGGTGGGTCAATCGTCGTCCATTGCACAGCGCGATCGGCAACCGGCTTCGCCGTCTGTTGACTCCGATACTGACGATCGTCGTCGTCGTGCTGGTCCTCCAGCCCCTCATCGCTTTCGAGGTGAATGTTTCGGGGGCGTTCGCGCGGGTGGTCGAGGCGGCGACGACGGTGGTGGTCTACCTGTCGGTCGTTTGGATCTTTTGGGCGACGGTGATCCTGCTGTTCGACTGGAGCATTCTGTCGCCGCGAATACCGGACGAGAGCCTGGATGCGAATCTCATGCGGCTCTCGGCTCGGGTGATCGGCTTCCTGGGCGGCGTGTTCATCCTTGCGTACGGCGCGCACGCTCTGGGTGCACCGATCGTCGGGCTGGTGACCGGCCTGGGCGTGGGTGGTCTGGCCGTGGCGCTCGCAATCCGTCCCACCCTGGAGAACCTGATCGGCGGCCTGATCCTTTACACGGACAAGCCGGTCAGGGTCGGCGACTTCTGCAGCTTCGGCGCCAATACGGGCTTCGTCGAGAACATCGGTGTACGTTCCACCCAGGTCCGCTCGCTGGACCGCACGATCATCTCGGTGCCCAACGCCGCATTCGCCGACATGGAGATCGTCAACTGGGCGCGGTGTGACAAGATGCGGATTCAGACCACGATCGGCGTCCGCTACGAGACCGAGCCCGATCAGTTGCGCTACCTGCTGGCCACGCTGCGTGAGATGCTGTATGCGCATCCCAGGATCGATCAAGATACCGTGCGTGTGCGATTCGCTGACTACGGGGCCTCGTCGCTCGACATACAGATCAGGGCCTACGCGCTGACGCGGGAATGGAACGAGTACTTCGCTATCCGCGAAGACGTGTTTCTCCGGGTCAATCAACTAGTCGCCGAATCCGGTACCAGCTTCGCGTTTCCGTCGCAAACGCTGTACCTGGGGCGCGACGGCGGCCTGGACCAGGAACGCAGCCATTCCGCAATGGACAACGTGGCCGCCTGGCGGCGGGCCGGCCGGCTACCCTTCCCGGCGATGGAGGCTGCCAAGGCGGAGGCTCTCGCCGGCACGCTCGACTACCCGCCCTACGGATCCCCCGGTGCCGGAGCCACGGAGACGACGACCGAGGCCGAATCGCTCTCTGCCGAACCGGAGCCGGACAGCGAGGATGTCAGGAAGGAACTTCCAGAGCGCGAGGGCAAATGAGCCGACAGGAATGAGCCTGTCAATACCATTTGGATGGACGCAAACCAATCTAGCAACGAGAGCCCTGCACCCGCTGATCGTGGCGGATAAGACGAATAAAGAGGATACCGCAAGTACGTTGGGCCATGCTAAATGCGCCTGGCGCCAGGATGCCCGGTTAGCCCCGGGGACGAGGTGCGGCCAACGGCTGAACCTTTGCGGTGAGAAATACGAGAAAGTCCCGCCGCTTGGGTCGCGGTGCACGAACGGGATCGTAGCAGTGTCGTCACACGGCACTGCCCGGGCCTGGTTCAACAGGTGCTACTGCGAATCGCCATCCGACGTGGCCGGGGGTGCGCGCGGGGCGTGCGGTGAAGCGCCGGCCGCCTCGCGGCGCTCGATGTGGGTGAGAATCTTCTCGATAACTACCGGGTCTTCGATGCTGGCAATGATCCGGACCGCACAGCCGCTCCAGCTTCCTGCGTTGATGGGCCTGAGCGGCGGGCGATGCCGGCGTGCCGGGAGAACCCACCGGTGCGGGCCACGTTGTCCTGCTCCCTTTCATCCA
>JASFOT010000212.1:0-4760 GCA_050116375.1 Gammaproteobacteria bacterium
AGGGCGTGGGCTCGGAGCGCGGCGGACAAGTGCTGCATGAGCCCGATGTTCTTGGCGTCATACAGGCTCTCACCGGGCTGAATCAGACCGGCGTTCGCCATCAGATCTTCCACACGGGCGTGCCCCTCTTCCGTGAGATAGACCTGCTTGGATTTCTCGTCGGGGGTGTAGTCGCCCGGGCCGTCCGGCTCTTTCTGGGGCGTGAGCTTCGGAACGAGCTTGTTGACCCGGAGGTAGACGTCCGTGCTGTCCTCCGACGGACCGGAGATGATCAGCGGCGTCCGGGCCTCGTCGATCAGGATGGAGTCAACCTCGTCCACGATGGCATAGGCCAGGCCGCGCTGCACGCGATTCTCCAGGCTGAAGGCCAGGTTGTCGCGCAGATAATCGAAACCGAATTCGTTGTTGGTGCCGTAGGTGATATCCGCCCCGTACTCGGCCCGCTTGGTTTCCGGATCCTGGCCGGAACGGATCACGCCGACGCTGAGGCCCAGCGCCTCGTAAACGGGACGCATCCATGTCGCATCGCGTCCCGCCAGGTATTCGTTGACCGTGACGATATGAACACCCTCACCGGGCAGGGCATTGAGATAAGCGGCGAGCGTGGCAACCAGGGTCTTGCCCTCGCCGGTCCGCATTTCGGCGATCTTGCCCTCGTGCAGCGTCATACCGCCCAGCAGCTGAACGTCGAAATGGCGCATGCCCAGGGCGCGCCGCGCCGCCTCGCGGACGCAGGCGAACGCCTCGATCAGGAGATCGTCCAGTTTTGCCCCTTCCTCGAGGCGGCGGCGGAACTCGTCCGTCTTGGCGGCGAGCTGGTCGTCGTCCAGCGCCTGGATCTGGTCCTCCAGGGCGCTGATTTTCGTGACGGACCGACCGTATTGCTTCAGCAGCCGTTCATTTCGGCTGCCAAAAATTCCTGTTAGGATAGACACTTATGCTCCTTCAGGCGGGAGTTGCCTGCCGCCTGCTCCCGGTCCTGCCGCGCGGTCGGCAGCGCCGGGCCGGCAAAGCCGCTTATTTTACGACCATCGGGAGGACCACGGAACCTCCGACCGGATGGTTCCGGAGAAGTTCAGCGCTGAACGTACTTGAGAGGATTGACCTTGCGGTCGTTCTTGAGGACTTCGAAATGCACGTGAGGCCCGGTGGCCCGCCCTGAACGACCCATGAGGGCGATGGTCTGCCCTTTCTTGACCGTGTCCCCCACCTCCACGAGATTTTCGCTGTTGTGGGCATACCGCGTGACCAGCCCGTTCCCGTGGCTGATCTCGACCATTTTGCCGTAACCGTAACGTTTGCCGGACCAGGTGACCACGCCCGAGGCGACGGCGAGCACGTTGGAACCTTCGTTTCCGGCGAAGTCGATGCCCGCATGGAAAGACTGCTTGCCGGAGAAGGGATCCGTGCGCTTGCCGAAATAGGATGAAAGCCATCCCGATTCCACCGGGCGTCCCTCGGGCCGCTGTTCCTCGCTGACCCGTCGGCTTGTCAGGAGACGTTCCAGTACCGTCAGCTGATCGGACCGGTTCTCTACCTGCAGCGCCAGCTCCTCCAGCATCGCCGCAATCTCCGGAGATTCCGGAAACAGCTCCGCTTCTTCCGCATCGGGACCGCCCCGCGCCGGGGGCTCGTCGAAATTGAATTCCCCGTCGTCCAGGTCAGCCATGGTCACGAGCCGGCGCCCCAGGGCATCCAGCCGAAGAATGTGCGCGTTGAGTTGACCGATCCTGGCGGTCAGGGCATCGATATTTTCCTCGGCCTGACGCTCGGTGTCCGCCATCTCCTGTTGCTGGGACTCCAGACGGGCAAGCAGCGTCTGCACCTTCGCGTCGGAGGCGCCGCCGCCAATACCGACAGCCGCCAGATAACCGGCGCCGAATACCGTTGTCAGGGCGAGGATTACGGCCAGGACCGGTCCGGGACGCAACAGGCCAATCTGCCGGGCATCCCCGCGCCGGCGGGAGTAAATAATCAGGTTCATGCTGTGAGTTCCGCTTCGACCGCCGGAACGCGTATCTCCCGCAGATCGCAGGATACCAGTGCGATGATTGATCGCGCTTGGCCGCCCCAACTGTCCCCCTGACGAGAAGGGAAATTTATGAATCGCTCTCTATTCATGCCTGGAAACCCCGCTATCCTAGGTTCTGACCCGTAGACCGGAGGCTTTGCGTCGCCACCTTTCGGTGGTTTTGCCTTTTTCAGTGCGGCACAATATGCCCAATTTCCTGCCTCTTCTCAAGGGCTTGGATCACAGAAACCAGCCGATGCCTGGAGATAAACCGGAACTTCTCAAGGACTTGCTCACCGGAAGCGGTGGACTTGCCGGTCTCGTCAAACGAGCGGCGGCCACGGATCGCGTGGCACGGCGCGTGCAATCTGCGCTTCCTGCCGAAGTATCCGAACACGTGGTCGGGGCCAACATCCGCGAAAAACAGCTTGTGGTGATCGTCGATGGGGCCGCCTGGGCGGCCCGCGTGCGATTCGAGGCATCCCTTCTCAAACGGGCGCTGGCAGAAACCGGGGACCTGAAAATCGAACGGGTGTCCGTTCGGGTTCGCCCTCCCGCGTAGCCCTCAGGCCAGGGCCGGCGCGGCATAGGAAATCGGAGAGTCCGCCAGGTCGGAGAATGTGACCTCTTCCCATGCCTCAGGTGTGGCAATGAGCTCCCGCAACAGCTTGTTGTTCAGCCCGTGGCCGGACTTGTAGCCGCTGAAGGCGCCTATGAGGCTGTGTCCCAGCAAGTAAAGATCGCCGACCGCGTCGAGAATCTTGTGACGCACGAACTCGTTCTCGTAACGCAGGCCGTCCTCGTTCAGGATCCTGTAATCGTCCATCACGATGGCGTTATCCAGACTCCCGCCCATGATCAGGTTCATGCCCCGCAGGGTCTCGAGATCACGCATGAAGCCGAAGGTCCGGGCCCGCGCCACCTCCTTGAGAAAGGACGTGGAGGAGAAATCCATGCATGCGTGTCGATGATGCCGTTTGAAGATGGGATGGTCGAATTCGATCTCGAACTCCACCTTGAAGCCGTCGAAGGGCTGAAATCTCGCCCACTTGTCTCCTTCACGCACTTCCACGGGCCGCCTGATTCGGACAAATCGCTTGGACGCGGCCTGCTCTTCGATTCCCGCTGACTGGATCAGGAATACAAAAGGGGCGGCGCTCCCGTCCATGATGGGAACCTCTGATCCGCTGAGGTCCACGAAGGCGTTGTCGATCCCGAGGCCTGCCAGCGCCGAAAGCAGATGCTCCACGGTCGCCACCCTCACCCCATTCTGGATGAGTGTGGTGCCAAGCGTGGTCTCCCCCACCTTCAGCGCGTCTGCACGAACCACTTCCACCGGATCGAGGTCCGTGCGCCGGAAAAGGATACCCGCGTTAGCCGGCGCCGGGCGCAGCGTCATGAATACCTTTTCACCGGTATGCAGTCCGACACCCGTAGCCCGGATCGGGTTTCTCAGTGTTCTTTGTCTGACCATGAGCTTGGGGCCCGGAAACTGCCGCGCGACTGCCCGCCTCCCGAAGAGACAGGGACCCTGTCGCGTTGGCGTTCCTTGTTTTTCGGCTCAGCTGACCGGGCCTTTTTCCTCCCGCGTCGGATTCTCGCCCATCGGCCCCGGCGACTCAACGTCCGCCGGCGCCGCACGAGGGCGAACGGTTCATATTACCAAATTTTGTTGCACCGCATCAAATTCAGTCAGCCTGTCTCCTGAGGAATGCGGGAATGTCCAGAAGCTCCTCCTGCGGGCCGCGGGACGGGGTGATGTCGTCACCGACCGCTCGCTTGCGCCTGACCGCCGGCTGATCCAGAGATTCCCAGTCCGGCTTTTCGGCAGGGCTGCGGCGAACGACCCGGACCTCGGGCTGCTGACGCAGGGTGCCATGCCGGCCAAGGCCCGTGGCCACTACCGTAACCCGCATCTTCCCGCTCATCTCGGGATCGATCACCGTGCCCACCACGACCGTCGCGTCGTCGCTGGCGAACTGCTTGACCACCTTGCCCACGGTGTCGAACTCGCCGATCGCCAGATCCATTCCCGCGGTCACGTTGACCAGCACCCCGTTGGCGCCGGACAGGTCGATATCGTCCAGCAGCGGGCTCGACACCGCGGCCTCGGCGGCTTCGGTGGCGCGATCGTCGCCTGAGGCCTCTCCGGTGCCCATCATGGCCATTCCCATTTCGGACATGACGGTCCTGACGTCGGCGAAGTCCACGTTGATCAGCCCCGGCCGGGTGATGAGTTCGGCGATGCCCTGCACCGCTCCCTGCAGCACCTGGTTGGCGGCACCGAACGCGTCCAGAAGCGTGGTCTCCGCGCCCAGCACCGTGAGGAGTTTCTGGTTCGGGATGGTAATCAGCGAATCCACGTATTTACTCAGATCGGCGATGCCCTGCTCCGACACCGAGAGCCGCTTCGGACCTTCCATGTCGAAGGGCTTGGTGACCACCGCCACCGTCAATATGCCGAGTTCCTTGGCGACCTGCGCGACGACCGGGGCCGCCCCGGTGCCGGTACCGCCGCCCATGCCGGCGGTGATAAACAGCATATCGGTACCCTCGATCACCTCCTGAATCCGGTCCCGGTCCTCCATCGCCGCCTGCCGGCCGATTTCCGGGTTGGCCCCGGCACCCAGGCCCTTGGTGATGTTGCAGCCAATCTGCAGCGACGTTTTCACCGACGTCTTCTTCAGCGCCTGGGCGTCGGTGTTTGCGCAGATGAAATCCACGCCCTCGATGCCCGAGGCAAGCATGT
>JASFOT010000213.1:0-4755 GCA_050116375.1 Gammaproteobacteria bacterium
TGGCGCCCGGGGATATGTCAGCCGAACTCTTCTCCTCGCCGGACGGGAGGTTGCGCAGAAGGGACGTCAGCTCGAGCCGGGTGTAAATTTTGCGTAATCGCGCCAGGTCCGGCTCCCCCCGCTGCAGCTTGTCGGGGGCCACGTCCAGGTCCAGGTCGCAGACGATGGTGGCAAGCTTGCGGGACAGATCCAGCCGATCGAGATTGTCCCGCAGGCTCTCGCCGACCTTGCCGCCGATCTCGGCGGCATTCGCCTTGATGCCCTCGATACTCCCGAACTGCCCCAGCCATTTGGCCGCAGTCTTCGGGCCGACCCTGGGCACACCGGGGATGTTGTCGGAAGAGTCGCCCACGAGAGCCAGGTAATCGACAATCTGGTCGGGACGAACGCCGAATTTCTCGGCCACGCCGGCCGGATCCATCCGGCTGCCCGTCATGGTGTTGACCAGGGTGATCCTGTCGTCGACCAGCTGAGCCATGTCCTTGTCCCCGGTGGATACCAGGACATTCCAGCCCGCTTCCGAAGCCCTGCTGGCGAGAGTCCCGATCACGTCGTCCGCCTCCACCCCGCTCACTCTCAAAAGGTGAAGCCCCATGGCTTCTATCGCCTCGAGCAGGGGAGTCACCTGGGACCTGAGTTCATCGGGCATGGGCGGCCGATTGGCCTTGTATTCCTCGAATATCTCGTCGCGGAACGTTTTGCCTTTGGCGTCGAACACGACGGCAATACATTCGGGTTCCTGCTCCGTAAGGAGCTTCTGAATCATGTTCAGTACGCCCAGCACGGCGCCGGTGGGCTCGCCCCTGCTGGTGGTCAGGGGCGGCAGGGCATGAAAAGCCCGGTACAGATATGAGGAGCCATCGACCAGGATCAGCGGTTTCCTGCCGACCACGTCTTGTTTGCCGGCGGTGTCGCGAGAGCCGGCCATCAATCCCCGCCGCTCCCGGCGTCTTTGTCCTTCCGGCGCTCTCGCTCGTCATCGGCTTCCTCGGGCCCGTCGGCATTTTCCGGCACGGGCTCCTGCGCAGGTTCATCGGGCAGGTAAAGGGAGCCCCGCTGCCCGCAGCCCCAAAGAGCCGGAAGAGTCAGGACAAGGATCAGAAAAACAACGCGCATGGTTCGTTCCCCGGTCGGGCGCCCAGTATAGACCGGGTCGGCTGGAGGTTCAGATGGCCTGGTCAACCACAGCGCTCCCAAACCTGCCATCGCTCCCGTCCTTCGAAGACAGGCAGAGAGCCGCTGGAGCTGCGATCATTACGGAGATGGAATTCCGGGCTCAGGAGCCCGCTGAGTTCCTGCGTGGAGATCCCGAAAGGCGGGCCATCCTGCGCCGCGGGATCGGTAAAAAACAACCCCACCAGGAGACCTCCGGGCGCCAGGAGATCGGCGCATCGCCCGGCCCACGGTTCTCTGAGGCGCGGGGGCAGGGCGCAGAGAAAAGCCCGCTCGTAGATCAGGTCGAAGCAGCCGAGATCGGCGTCGAAAAAATCCGCCTGGAGGACGCGTGCGCCGCTTCTCCGGCAGTTCGCCTTCGCTCTGGCCACCGCAGCCGCAGAGAAGTCGATGGCGATGACCGACATTCCCGCATCGGCCAGGCGGGCCGCCTCGTAGCCGGTCCCGCAGCCGGGCACCAGAGCCCGCCCGCCCGGCGGGTTCTCGGCCAGCCAGTTTTCGAGGTCCAGGGGCGTGCCGCCGGCATCCCAGGGGGTGCGCCCCTCGCGATAAAGACTCTCCCAGTGGCTCGGCCCGTAACTGTCGAAGACCATGATCAGACCGAACCAGACACGGTGACGGGAAGCCCGGGCCGGGCGACGGCGGACTCGGGGATCACTCCTTGTCCCGCAGCTTCCGCCCGATCCGTCGGTAGGCCTCGCGGAATGGCACACCCTGTTCGACTACCAGTCGGTAGGCTTCTTCGGTCGCGTACAGGGTTTGCTCCATGCGGATATTTTCCGGGATAAAGTGGATTTGCCCGATCGCCGCCTCCAGCACCTGGAGCACGTCAGTCGCCAGATCGATGGCGCGGAACAGGGGGGCCTTGATGAGTTGCAGATCCCGATGATATCCGGATGTGAGTTTGCTGCCGATGGCGATGATCTCGTTGAGGCACGCGAGGGAGGTGGCGCTGCGCCCGCGGATCAGTTCGAAGACGTCCGGGTTCCTCTTCTGCGGCATGATGGAGGATCCGGTCGTCATGCTTGCCGGCAATGCCACGTAGCTGAACTCCTGTGTGCAGAAAAGGATCAGGTCGGAAGACAGACGACCGAGATCCGTGATCAGGAGATGAATTTCGAAGGCGATCTGCGCCTCCGCCTTTCCCCGTGAAAGCTGCACGGCCGTGACCGGGGAATGGATTTCCGCGAAGCCAAGCTTTTTACGCGTGTGCTCCCGATCGAGCGGCAGGACGGGCACGCCGTAGCCTGCCGCCGAACCCAGGGGATTTTTGTCCGCGCGACGCCGGGCTGCCAGCAGCCCCCTGGCGTCGTCCCGAATTTCTGCCGAAAAGCCGCCCGCCCAAAGCGGCACTGAGCTTGGCATTGCGGGCTGGAGATGGGTGTACCCGGGCAGCGGGGTTTCCGCCTCCCGTTCGCCCAGGGCATCGAGTTCGTCGGCCAGTGACATCGCGCCGTCGTGTAGCTTCTGGCACGCATCCTTCATGTAAAGCCGGAGAGCTGCCAGCACCTGATCGTTTCTCGACCGGCCCAGGTGCAGGTGGGGGCCCGCCCCAGGAGCCCGTTCCGTGAGACGCCGTTCGAGGGCCGTGTGCACGTCCTCTTCCTCCAGTGAGACCTCCCACTGACCGGCAGCATGCTCGGCTGCCAGGGCCTCCAGTCCGGCCACGATCTGTTCCCGGACCTCCGCGGCGATCAATCCTTTTTCGGCCAGCATATCGGCGTGGGCGATGGAGGCCTGGACGTCGTAAGGCACCAGCCGGTTATCGAGTACGTGGTCCTCTCCCGCGGTGAAGGAGAGGACTCGCTGGTCCAGTGGATCACCCTTATCCCAAAGCCTGCTCATTATTTCACCCGTTGGCCGTAGCCGCCCACCGATCCCGTGAGTCAGCCGTTTTTGTCGACGCCCTGTTCAGCGGCGGTCAGCGAGCCCGTGTCGGCAACCACCAGCGTGCCCGTGCCCTCGTTCGTGAAGACCTCGAGAAGCAGGCTGTCCGGAAGCTCCTGCGAGATCACGTGGACCCGCCGAACACCGCCCTCGATGGCGCTGCGGATGGCATCCGACTTGGGGGCCATGCCCGAGGCCAGCCGACCCTCGGCTTTCATTCGGGCGAGGCCGGCCAGGTCGATGTAGGAAACCAGCGAGGCCGGGTTATCAGGATCCTCGAGGATGCCGGGTGCGCCGGTGGCAATAATCAGTTTCTCGGCCTCCAGAGCGGCGGCCAGGGCAGCGGCCACCGTATCCGCATTGATATTCAGCAATGTTCCGGCGGCGTCCGCGGACAACGGGCTGATCACGGGCAGGAATCCCGCGTCCAGTTGTCGCTTGAGGGTTTCACTGGTGACTCCCTCTATGTCTCCCACGAAGCCGTAGTCGACCAGGCCTTGCTCTTCACCCGGGACGTCCACAGGAGGGCGCCGGCGCGCCCGGATCAGGTTGGCATCGACGCCGCTCATCCCCACCGCCGGAAGGTCCAGGTCCCGGCAGGCAGCGAGAATGCGTGTGTTGACCAGCCCGTTCAGGACCATCGCTGAGACTTCCAGGCTGCGGGCGTCGGTAACGCGGCGGCCGGCGACGAATCGTGATGGTATGCCAAGCGCCTCAGCCATACTGGTGGACTGTGGGCCGCCGCCGTGGACCAGTACGCACTTGATTCCGACTTCATGCAGCAGCCCGATCTGCTCGACGATGTGTCGGGTGAGTTCCGGATTGGCGAATACCGAGCCGCCGATCTTGATGACGAAAACCTTGTGCTTGAACATCCGGATGTAGGGGACGGCACCCTTGAGGGCCGTCACCACGATATCCCGTTCGCCCGTGCTCCTCCTCACCGATCAATCTCCTGCATCGAGTAGCAGGCGGTAGAGTACCGCCATCTGCGCATACATCCGATTCCTGGCCTGCTGTACGACCCGGCTCCGCGGCCCCTCCAGGACCTCCGACGTGACGACGACCTCTCGCCGAACCGGAAGGCAATGCATGAACACACACGCCGGGTCTGCGGGCTCGAACCATGGTGAATCCACGGTCCATCCGTCCAGGGCGGATCGCAGCGCTGCATCTGCTTCCGGGTTTCCGTAGTCCCGGGTGCAGCCCCAGGATTTGGCGTACAGAACGTGAGCGCCGTCCATGGCGGCTTCGCGATCGTCCGTTTCCTGCACCCGGCCGCCGGCAGCGGCTGCCGCCTCCGTCACTCGATTCATGATGGGCGCCGGCAGTTCGAAGCCGGGAGGCCGGAGGATGGTCACGTCCATGCCCCGCATGGCAGCCATGTGCGCGGCGGCGGCAGGCACCGCCAGCGGCAGCGCCCGGGGATGATTGGCCCAGCTCAGGACAAACCGCCCGCCGCGATCGGGAATGTCGAGATCATCGAGGGTTTTCCAGTCGGCCAGTGCCTGACATGGGTGATTGACCGCAGATTCCATGTTGATCAGCGGGACGGGGCTCAGTCCATGCATCGCCTGGAAAACGGGCTCACCCAGATCGACCTCCAGGTCACGTCCGCCCGCGAATGACCTGACACCCAGAACATCCGCATAGGAGGCCAGCACAGGAATGGCTTCTCGGACGTGCTCGGCGGCT
>JASFOT010000214.1:0-4755 GCA_050116375.1 Gammaproteobacteria bacterium
TCGGCGCCCGGTCAGACGAGGGCGCTGAATGGCTGAACGTCCACATCGTCGCCGGGCATTACCGTATCGCCGTCCAGGGGCAGGACGATAAAGCAGTTGGCTTCCGCCATCGAGCGAAGTACGCCGGCACCCTGGTGCCCGGTGGTGTCCACGGTGTATTTTCCGTCGCTGTCACGGCTGAGAACACCTCTCTGGAATTCGACCCGGCCGGGCTTTTTGCGAAGCCGGGCGCGGCATTCCGCCCTCACCAGAACCTCCGGCGCCGGGGCTGTCTCGCCGCGCAGCCGAAGCAGTACCGGTCGTACCAGCTGGTAAAACGTCGCCATGACCGACACGGGATTTCCGGGCAGTCCGAAAAAGAGCTTGTCCTCGATTTTGCCAAAGGCAATGGGTCGCCCCGGCTTGATGGCGACTTTCCAGAATCCCACGGTTCCCATCTCTCGCAGCGTTTCGGTGACGAAATCGGCTTCGCCCACGGAAACACCTCCAGAGGTGATAATGGCGTCTGCCTGGCGGGCCGCTTTAATGAAGGCCTGCCGTATCTCTTCCCGGTCGTCCGGGATGATGCCCATATCCAGCGTATCCACGCCGAGGCGGTCCAGCATCCCGTATATGGTGAAGCGATTACTGTCGTAGATTTGTCCGGCGGCAAGAGATTCGCCCGGGTTTCGCAGTTCGTCGCCGGTGGAGAAGAACGCTACCGCGGGACGCCGTCGAACAGTCACCTGTTTCACGCCCACCGAAGCAAGCAGCCCGAGATGAGCAGGGGCCAGCACGATGTCCTTCCGCAGCGCCGCCGCCCCCGCACGGACGTCCTCGCCGGCAAGCCGCACATTCTGACCGGCACGGTGGCCGGGGCCGATGGTTACCCTATCCCCATGCCGCTCGGCGTTTTCCTGGATCACAACCGTGTCCGCGCCGGTGGGCATCGAGGCGCCCGTCATGATCCGGGCGCACTCCCCGGGGCCAACTGGATCCGGGAATGGCCGACCCGCCCATGCCGTTCCGAGGACCCGAAGCTCGACGGCACTGTCCGGCGCGAGATCCGCGGCACGCAGGGCGTAGCCGTCCATGGCGGAATTCGTATGTGAAGGAACATCCACCTCGGAGGCCACGTCTTCTGCAAGCACCCGCCCCAGAGCCGCGCGCAGGGGCAGCGTTTCTTCGCCCGTAACGGGCTCGGCTTCAGCCAGCATCTTCTCCAGGGCTTCCTCCAGGCGAAGCGTCGGCTCCCCGTGCGGGTCCGAGGAGCATGGGTCCAGCAGTTGTCGGGGCATGTCTGACATGGATTTCCTGTCCGGGCAGATGCGGTCTGTTTCAGCTGTCGGAGGCCAGCAGCGATTCAATTTCGGCCCGCTGCTCCGGACTGTTGATATTGGCAAAGCTCTCGGCCACGTCGCTGAAATCCACTGTAGCCATCCGGTGTGTGTTGTACCAGCGGTCAATTTTTCGCCCGCCGGTCTCGAGATAGTGTTCGACGCTGTCCGCAAGCGAAACGCTGATCAGTGCGAAAAGCGGCTGCAGGTAGTCCCCGTCATGAGCGACCGCCAACTCTGCCTTTTCTCTTTCCAGCATTCGCCAGAGCCTGGCCGACAGATCCGCGGCAATGAGGGGCGCATCGCAGGCGGCCGTCAGGATATATGGGTCTCGCGTGGCGCGCATGGCGGCGAGAAATCCTGCCAGCGGCCCCAAATGGCCACCGACGGTGTCGGTGATCACCGGGTAGCCCATGGCCTTATAAGCTTCCAGGTTTCGGTTGGCGTTGATAACCAGTCTGCCGACCTGGGGCTTCAGACGGGTGATAACGTGTTCGGCCATAGGCCGTCCGGCGAGCATGACCAGGCCCTTGTCCACGCCCCCCATACGTCGGCCTTGCCCACCGGCGATCACGACGCCGGTGATCGTGTCTTTAAATCCAGTCACAGGCTTCAATGCACGGCTGCCGCCGCCCGCCAGACGGCAATGCAGTTGCCAAGGGGGCGAAGGGCGCCATCGTTGTGGTGGTCCCGAGCCGGATGCGCGAGCGTATCAGAAAATTGCGTCATTTTGACGCAGTATATAGCCTCAAAAGGTGAATGAACGCACCGGGCGCGCGTTCCGGGCAATCGGACCCACGGCGATCGATCACGGCATAGCCCGGGAGGGTAGACAGTTTGTCGACTCAGGCGGATATCGGGCGAGTCAGCATGATGACCACGGCGGCACTGGTGGTCGACAGAAACAGGGCCCGCAGGCAGCGGCTGACATCGGAACTGGCACGTCGCCTCGGCTTCGCCGAAGGCGCGAGCAGCCTCAGCCGCGCAAGGCGCCTGATGGAGCGCTGCCGTTTCGACTGTCTGGTAGTGGACCTGGATGCCGGAGATGGCTCGACCCTGGAGTGGGTCTCGGATCTCAGGCAAACCAGCGATCAATGCTCCATCATCCTGACTTGTGATACCGACCAGGCAAAACAGGCGATCAGTGCCCTTCGCTTCGGCGTTGCCGAAATCATGTTGCGTCCCTTTGAGCCGAATTCGCTTTTATCGGCCATTCAGCGCGTGGGCGGCGCTGGGGCGGCGCCCACGGCCTCCGCGGTGCCGCGGGGATTTCCAGCCGGCACTGACGGCGACGCCAACCTGGTGGGGAACAGCGAGGCAATCTCGGCCGTCCGGAAACTCATCAGGAAAGTGGCGCCGACGTCGGCGACCGTACTCATCGAGGGCGAGACGGGCACGGGCAAAGACGCGGTGGCGCGACTGCTCCACCAGCAGAGCGGTCGGCGAGGTGCGTTCGTGACGCTGAACTGCGGCGCCACTGAACCGGAAGTTTTGGCGAGCGAATTGTTCGGTCACGCAAAGGGTACTTCCGCGCGATCGAACCCGGGGAGGGATGGTCTGTTCGTCGCCGCCAGGGGCGGCACGCTTTTTCTCGACGAAGTCGCCGATATACCTGTCGAGGTCGCGGCCAAACTGCTTAGGGCGCTCGAGGAGAGCGCGATCCGCCCGGTGGGCTCCAGCAGGAAACTGCACGTGGATGTCCGCGTCGTCGCCTCCACGCAGAGCGACCTGGCCGAGCATGCGCGCCGGCGCCAATTCCGCAAGGACCTTTTCTATGCGCTTTCGGTGGTTCACGTGAAGCTTCCGCCGCTGCGCGAACGGCCGGGAGACATCGAGGACCTCGCCCGTCTCTTTATGGATTCGCTGGCAGGGGGTCTGGGACTCGCTCCAATGCCGCTCGATCCGGAGCGGATCCGTCAGCTGCAGGAGCACGACTGGCCCGGGAACGCGCGGGAACTCAGGAGTTTTATCGAGCGGGTTCTCATGCTTGGCGAATTTCCGTCGGAACCTCTCCAGAGCAGCGGGCATATATCCGGCTCGGGTCCGTTCGGCTATCCTGAAGACTGGCCGCTGGAACGGGTCAAGACCGATCACATGAAGAGAGTGCTTGCGGCCTGTGACGACAATCGGTCCCGGGCGGCACGTCGGCTGGGAGTGTCGCGGAAAACTCTCGAGAGAAAGCTCGGTCCCCGCCGTGAATGATTCGGCCGAGTCTGCATTTCACCCGATCCGCATCAATTGATCGCCCGACCGAGGGCGAAGGAGACACGAAAATGGCCAACATCAACGAAGAGAAACTCAACATCGAGATTCGCAAGTTTCTCAAGAACGTGGGCGTGACCTCCCAGCGCGAGATCGAGAAGGCGATCCGGGCGGCAGCGGAATCAGGAACCCTGGGGACCGGAGGCGTGGATGCAAAAATAACGCTGGAGGTGCCGGGCCTGGATCTGGTTCACGTGGTCGAGCATCATCTGTCCGTCTCCTGACCGAAGGGCCGAGTCAGGCCGGCCATACCAGGTTGCCGCATTCGCCAAGGTCGTAACCCCCGAGCATTCGCGCCAGGCTCTGAATCTCGCTGCTCCGAAGATGTTCGAGGAGCTTCTGAAACAGGGTCCTGAAAAACACTCCGCGATGCATGGCCAGGTCGAAGGCTTCCCATCCGATCGGCAGGAATTCCAGGCCGAATTCTGTCGCCGCAGCGCGCACGCCGGTGGCTACATCCGCCTGTCCCATGGCCACCAGCGATGCTGCATCCCTTTCGGAATAGGCCCTGCCCGTAATCCTTCTTGCAGCGGGGTTGACGCCGTGGCGAGTGATGATCTCCTGCAGAAAACGCTGTGAGCCGGCCCCCTCCTGACGTACCGCCCAGTGCCGCTCCGGCGAGAAGAGATCCTCGATACGACTTCCGGCGGGCCAGGAGTCAGGCGCAAGGATCAGACCCTGCTCGCGCCGGAAGAGACGCACGAGAACCCAGTCCTCATGCTGGGCGAACTGCCTGAGCAGAGCGGGGTGTCTGGTTGCGCTCTCGTCTGCAGGCCCCCAGTGAATGCCGCAAACGTCGGCGCGACGGCGGGAGAGAAGGGACAGGCCGAGCTGCGTACCCGTGGGGGTATAGCTGATGAGCGCGCGGGCGTGGATCTTGTTGGCGATCTGCATCACCGTCCTGTAAAGAAGGGGGTCGTCGCTACCGGCAATGAGCATACGGTCGGTGAGCAGTCCGCCGTGGGCGGATTCCAGGATCCACAGATCTACCAGGTCACGAGGGAAAAGCCATTTGCCCGTGACCTTGGTTGCCGGAATCTTCCCCTCGCGCACCAGGCTGTAGATTTTCTTGTCGTTGACCTGGAGATAACGGGCGACCTGCTTGACGCTCATGAACCGGGGCGTTTCGGGCTCGGTTTGGTCCGGTTTAACGGCCTCCTCGGTTTTTTCCGCCGCT
>JASFOT010000215.1:0-4742 GCA_050116375.1 Gammaproteobacteria bacterium
GCCTTTCCGCTCCACCAGCCCGACCAGGTGATCGATCTGGCGACGTTGCAGCAGCAGCTTGCGCGTCCTGACGGGGTCAGGATTCACGTGAGTCGAGGCGGAGGGCAGGGGAGAGATGTGGGCTCCAAAAAGCCAGGCCTCCCCGTCTTTTAAAAGCACATAGCCCTCCTTGATCTGCGCTCGGCCGGCTCTCAGGGCCTTCACCTCCCAGCCAGACAGTGCCAGACCTGCCTCGTAGCTGTCGTCAATAAAGTAATCGTGCCGGGCTTTCTTGTTCAGGGCGATGAGCTTGCGCCCCGCTTCCCCAGGCGCCTGTTTCTTTTTGTTTGTGCTCATCAGGTGCTTTTCTCTGCCGTAGTCGGTGCGCTGGCCGGATCATCTGAACGGAAGCGAAGCCGTGCTGCTGTTGTATGGGCCATGGATTTAATCCAAAATCCCGGCCTTTTAAAAGGTCAGCGGCGCACGCCCATGACTAAAAGAACGTCTCTCCACGGGATGTGGTCGTCGAGGTTCGCCTTCATCCTGGCGGTGGCCGGATCGGCCGTGGGCCTTGGGAATATCTGGAAGTTCCCTTACATGGCCGGTCAGAACGGCGGCGGAGCCTTCGTGCTTTTCTACCTGCTCTGCGTCGCGGCGGTGGGGCTGCCGATCATGGTTTCAGAAATTATGATCGGCCGACGCGGCCGCAGGAATCCAATCGCCACGATGCGCATAGTGGGCGAGGAGGAGGGTAGCCGGCCATCCTGGGGGCTTGTCGGTGTCATGGGCATACTGGCGGGTTTCCTGATCCTTTCCTTCTACAGCGTGATTGCCGGATGGGCCCTCGCGTACTTTGTTTTCAGCATCGGCGGCAAGTTCCAGGCCGCGACGCCGGAGTCCATCGGCCAGTTGTTCGGAGGATTGCTCGGCAACTGGAAAGCGGTGGCGGTGTGGCACACGATCTTCATGGCTCTGACCATCGCCATCGTGGCTCGCGGCGTTGAGAGAGGTCTGGAGCGGTTCGTGAGGGTAGCCATGCCCGGTCTGCTCATTCTGCTGCTGGTGCTTCTTGTTTACTCTATCGTGGCCGCGGACTTCGCCCGGGGCTGGAGCTTCCTTTTCCGACCCAATTTTGGAGCCCTCACGCCGCAGGCCATGCTCGAGGCCATGGGTCAGGCATTCTTTACGCTGAGCGTGGGTATGGGCGCCATCATGGCCTACGGGGCCTATCTGCCGGAAGGTACGTCGATCCTGCGGACATCGGTTTGGGTCGTGGTCGCGGATACGTCGATCGCCCTGCTTGCCGGGCTCATCATTTTTCCGATTGTTTTTGCCAACGGTCTGGATCCCGCTTCCGGCCCGGGGCTGATCTTCGAGACCCTGCCGCTGGCCTTCGGAAACATGCCCGGCGGAGTCTTCCTGGCGCCGATCTTCTTCGGCCTGCTCGTTTTCGCCGCGTGGACTTCCGCCATCGGGCTCCTGGAACCGGCGGTCGCCTGGAGCGTGGAAAGCCATGGCCGCAGCCGTCGAACGGCGGCGATGGTGATCGGCGTGATCATCTGGGCGATGGGGTTCCTGACGGTGTTTTCCTTCAACCTGCTGTCGGATTTTCGTTTCCTCGGCGGTACGCTGTTCGACAACATCGATCATCTGGCCAGCAATATTCTTCTGCCGCTGGGCGGGCTGTTTATTACGATTTTTGCGGGTTGGGTGATGTGCAAGAACTCGTCGTCGGAGGAACTGGGTATCGGCACCGGCCTGGCCTACGGCGCCTGGAGAATGCTGGCGCGCTGGCTGGCCCCGGCCGCGGTGCTGATCGTTTTTCTGCACGCTACCGGCCTGCTGGGCCGGATCGGCATGGTTTGATGCTATGAGAAGAGTACGCAGACAGGCCCTTGTTCCCTATCCGGCGAGCACCATGTATGCCCTGGTCAACGACGTGGCATCGTACCCGGAGTTTCTTCCCTGGTGTCGATCGTCGGAAGTTCGTGAGGAGCGGGAGGACTTCATGGAAGCCAGCCTCGAACTCGTCAAGGGAAGCTGGTCCGGGGTCTTCACGACCTCCAATCACCTGGTGCCCGGCAGGCGTATCGAGATCGGTCTGCGGGAAGGGCCATTCAGGCATCTGGAGGGCGTCTGGCTCTTCGAGAGTTTGTCGGATGCCGGCAGCGAAGTCTCTCTCCGCCTGGATTTCGAGTTTCGCAACGCGCTGGCGGGGCTGGTGGCCGGGCCTATCTTCGAAGACATCGCCAATTCCCTGGTGGACTCCTTCGTTCACCGGGCCCGAAAGATCTGTGACCTCTGACGATTTCCTGACTGTGGAAGTTGCCTACGCAACTCCGGAAAAGCAGCTGATCCTGAAGGTGGAGGTGCCAGCCGGCACCACTGCTGCCGAGGCGGTCCGCCTCTCCGGAATCGAGGAGCATTTCCCGGAAATCAGTGCCGACGGCAATCCTCTGGGAATCTTTGGCAGGAAGATCAAAGCCGGGCAGGAACTTAAGGCAGGTGATCGCGTGGAGATCTATCGCGCGCTGACTGCAGATCCGAAAGTGGTGCGTCGTGAGCTGGCCAAGCTCGGCAAGACCATGGGCAAGGCCCGAAAGAAGGATTAGCCTTCCGCGTTCTCGCTTTCTGCGCCCGGCGTCGTATCCAGGATCTTCTCGATGCGGACGGCTTCGTCACCCTCGAAGTAGACCACGAAGTGTCGCCGGTACACGTCGCCTGATCGGCCGATCTTCAGGTAATAGACATAGTCCCAGCGATTGCTGTTGAAAAGGTCTTCGACCATGGGCGTTCCGAGGAGAAAGCGGACCTGGCTGCGGGTCATCCCTGGCTGCACCTGGTCCACGTCCTCGTCTTCCAGATAGTTGCCCTGCTGGATGTTGATCTTGTAGGGCTTGAGACTGAAGTTCCGAAGCCGCGCGCAGCCGGACAGGCTGCTCGACACGATGGCGAGAGCGACAGCAATCGTGAGAAGGCGATTCAGCATGTGGAATATCGGAACAGATTCTGGCCGCGGGACCCGAAGTTCGTAATAATAACAGGAAGCATTACCGTAAAAATCCCCCGCATCACGGAAACCAGTTAGTGAAAAACAAGGAACTGCGCAAAGTCGGATTGAAAGTGACCATACCCAGGATCAAGATCCTGGGCATCCTGGAATCCAATCCGAATCTGCATCTCACCGCCGAGGAGGTGTACCGGGCTCTTCTGGAATCCGGCGAGGACATTGGGTTGGCCACCGTTTATCGGGTACTGACACAGTTCGAGACTGCCGGACTCGTTAAGCGCCATAACTTCGAGGGTGGCAGTGCGGTCTTCGAACTGGATGACGGGGCGCACCACGATCATATTGTCTGCCTGGAATGCGGGCACGTGGAGGAATTCGTCGACGATGTCATCGAGAACCGGCAAAAGGCCATCGCCGACCAGCATGGCTACAAGATTACCGATCACTCCCTGATCATCTACGGTTCCTGTTCGCGGCACGAATGCCCCCACCGTAACGAAGAAGGCTAGACTTTCCCGGCCAGGGTCATCATTTCCCGGGCATGTCTCCGACTGGTGTCGGTGACTTTCACCCCGCCCAGCATCCTGGCCAGTTCCTCCACCTTTTCGTCGTCGCCAAGCGGGGTCAGCACAGTACGTGTGCGCCGACCGTCTGTGAGCTTGGTCACCCGGATATGCTGGTGGCTCTGGCTGGCGACCTGGGGAAGATGAGTCACGCACAGAACCTGGTGATGATCACCGAGCTCTCTCAGCCGCCGTCCGACAATCTCGGCGACACCGCCTCCGATACCCGCATCCACCTCGTCGAAAATCAGGCATGGCCGCCCGGATGCGCCTGTTGCGATGACCTGGACGGCGAGACTGATGCGGGACAGCTCACCGCCCGATGCGACTTTGGCGAGAGGTGCGGCCGGTTGTCCGGGATTCGCCGAAACGAGGAACTCCACCGAGTCCAGGCCGTGAGCGCTGAATCGTTCCGTGTCCGCGCGATTGACACGGACCTCGAACACCCCGCCGGGCATTCCCAGTTCATGCATGGCAGCGGTGATTTCGCCAGCCAGCTGCGCGGCTGCCTGCTTCCGGCAACTGCCGAGACGCTCGGCCGCTTGGCGATAACGGGACTCCGCTTCCGCCAGTTCCTCGCCGGCCGCGTCCAGCGTCACTCCCGTATTTTCCAACTCCTCCAGGTCTCGCCGCATGGTATCGAGCCTGGAAGCGAGCTGGTCCGGATCAACCCCGTGTTTTCTTGACAGATTCCGGATGCCGTTCAGGCGACCGGCGACGTACTCCTGGCGGCCCGGGTCCACCTCCAGGTCGCCGAGATATCGCCGAAGCTCATCCGCCGCCTCGGTTGCCTGGATTTCCGCTTCCTCCAGCAGACGGGCCGCGGACGCCAGGGAGGGATCGACGTCCACCACCGTCTCGAGGCCGCGCCGGGCGCGGGCGAGGGCCTGGTGGGCCGAGCCGTCTTCCGCCTCATATACAAGCTGACAGGCTTCGGCTGCGGCGGCCGCCAGACGTTCCACGTTGGCGAGCTTCTGAAATTCGGCTTCGAGCTTGGCCGCTTCGCCCGGCTGGAGATCAAGCGCTTCGAGCTCACGCACCTGATATCTCAGCAGCTCGAGGCGGTCGTCCCTGTTCTCGCAGGCGGCCTGGAGATCCGCCAGCCGTTGCCGGGCCGTCTGCCACCCGCCAAAGGCGGACCTGACGGCGTCGCATTGCTTTTCATGGCTACCGTAAATGTCCAGCAGCTG
>JASFOT010000216.1:0-4710 GCA_050116375.1 Gammaproteobacteria bacterium
GGCCGAGGATGCCCTGGCTCATGTCCGTCTGATCTGCCTGGTCAACGACGTGTCGCTGCGCAACCTGATTCCGGCGGAGCTGGCCAAGGGGTTCGGTTTCATGCAGAGCAAGCCCCGGTCCGCTCTGTCACCCGTGGCGGTCACGCCGGACGAACTCGGTGAGCACTGGCGCGGGGGCAAGATACATCTTCCCCTGGTGACCCATTACAACGGCGATCTTTTTGGCAACCCGGAATGCGGAGAGGACATGCAGTTCGGTTTCGGCGAGCTGATTGCCCACGCCGCCGCGACGCGTCCGCTTTCGGCCGGCACGATTATCGGTTCCGGGACCATCGCCAATGCGGATGAGTCCCGGGGATCGTCCTGCCTCGCCGAGCGGCGAATGCTGGAGATTATCGCCGACGGAACGGCAAAGACCCCTTTCATGAGATTTGGCGATTCCGTCCGCATCGAGATGCTCGATCCGGACGGGCAATCCATATTCGGGGCCGTCGAGCACATCATCTCCCGGTACGAGGGACCGTGAGCCGGCCCGCGCTTTACTCCTACTGGCGCAGTTCCGCAGCCTACCGGGTGCGTATTGCGCTGAATCTCAAGGGTATTGACTACGAGTGCCGCCCGGTCCATCTCGTCCGGGACGGTGGCGAACAGCGAAGACCGGAGTATCTGGCCATCAACCCCCAGGGGCTGGTGCCTGTCCTGTCGGTGGACGGGCTCGTGATCAACCAGTCGCTGGCCATCATCGAGTATGCCGACGAACGATGGCCCGAGCCGCCGTTGTTGCCTGCAGACGCGATCGGGCGCGCCCGTGTGCGGAGTCTCGCGATGATGATCGCCTGCGACATTCATCCCCTGAACAACAGCCGGGTCCAGAACTATCTGCGGGATGAACTCGGCGTCAGCGAGGAACACCGGCTTGGCTGGTACCGGCACTGGGTGGCCACGGGATTCCAGGCCCTAGAGGTCCGGTTGAGTAGCGACGCGGACACAGGCCGGTTCTGCCATGGCAACCAGCCGGGGCTGGCCGATCTCTGTCTTGTGCCGCAGGTCTACAACGCCCAGCGTTTCCGCTGCGATCTGTCGCCGTTTCCATCCATCATGGCCATCCACGATGCCTGCATGGAGCTGGATGCATTCCGCGATGCTGCGCCGGAGTCCCAGCCAGACGCGGAATGAAAAATCTCGGCGAGCGGAACCTCCTCATTTTCGATTGCGACGGGGTTCTGGTGGACTCCGAACCGCTGGCGAACCGCGTTCTCAACGAAGCGCTGGCCGAACTCGGACTTCAGATCAGTCTGCAGGAATCGACTGAGCGATTTACCGGCCTCAGCATGCCCAGCTGCATTGACCTGGCGGAGAAAATGCTGGGTAAGAAGCTTCCCCCGACTTTCGTCTCCGAACTGGAGCGCCGGACCGAGCAGGTCTTCAGGCAGTCCCTTCGCCCCGTAGCGGGTATCGCCGATCTGCTGGAGATCGTTCAGGCGCCTGTCTGCGTGGCTTCCAGCGGCAGCCACGCAAAAATCCGCAACAGCCTCGAACTCACCGGACTGAGACCGTGGTTTCCCGAGGCGGCTATTTTCAGCGCCGAGGACGTAACCCGCGGCAAACCGGCGCCGGACCTTTTTCTGTTCGCCGCCAGCCGCAGTGGATTCCCGACAGAGCGATGCGTCGTCATCGAGGATTCGGTCCCCGGCGTCAGGGCTGGGATAGCGGCCGGCATGAGGGTATTCGGGTATGGGGAACGGACCTCGCCTCGCCAGCTCGGAGCCGCCGGTGCTACAGTCTTTACCCGAATGCACGAACTCGCCGACCTGCTGGCCGATCTCTACTCCGATTAACGGCCGGCCGGCAGCGAGGCAAGGAGGCACGTGGTGGTCGAGATCGTGACCGCGGCAGAACTCTGGTGGACCGTCCTGATCCTGACGGCCGGCCTGCTTATCTGGTTTGGTGCCGGGCTCTGGGGATGGGTCGTCGCCGGTCTGCCGGTCCTGATCGCCTTCACCGCGGTTTCCGATGCGAGTCCCCTGACCATAATTCTGGTCTGGCTCGCCGTGGTGGCTGCCTGCGCGGTCCTGGGTGTGCCCGCGGTCAGGCGCCGGTTGCTCAGCGGTCCTGTGATGGAATGGATGCGTCATCGACTGCCGCCGATCTCGGCCACCGAACGGCAGGCGCTGGAGGCCGGCGGCACCGGCTGGGAAAAACAGCTGTTCAGCGGACTCCCCCGGTGGCGGAAACTTCGACGAGATCCGGGTCCCCGTCTCGAGAAAAAAGAGATGGATTTCCTGGAGGGACCGGTCGAGTGGTTCTGCGGAATGGTCAACGATTACCAGCTGAACCACCTGCACAAGGACCTTTCCCCCGAGGCCTGGGAGCTGTTGCGCAAGGAGCGCTTTTTCGGGATGACCATCCCGGAAAAATACGGGGGTCTCGGATTTTCACCCTCTGCCCACTCGGCGGTCATCCTGAAGATTGCTTCCCGCAGCATCAGCGCAGCCCTGACTGTCATGATCCCCAACTCGGTGGGTCCGGCCAAACTCATCCTGGAGCACGGCACCGAAGAGCAGAAGAAAACCTACCTGCCGGCCCTGGCCGCCGGAGACGAGATTCCCTGTTTCGCCCTGACCGGACCGGAGGCCGGAAGCGACGCGGCGTCAATTCCTGATCACGGCGTTGTCTGCCGTGGCGAATGGCAGGGACGGACGGATGTGCTCGGTGTCCGGATCAGTTTCGACAAGCGCTACATTTCTCTCGCCCCGATAGCAACGCTGCTGGGTGTGGCGTTCAAGTTGTCCGATCCTGACGGCCTGCTGGGAGGAGATGAAAAGCGCGGCATCACTCTGGCTCTGGTGCCATCGGAAGCGCCCGGCGTGGAACGTGGCGCCAGGCATGACCCCGGTCACATGGGATTTCACAATGGCCCTATCCGGGGCACGGACGTGTTCGTTCCCGTCGAGAACATTATCGGCGGCGTCGAGGGAGTGGGGCGCGGGTGGCCCATGCTCATGGAATGCCTGACCGACGGGCGCGCCATCTCGCTGCCGGCCCTCTCCTGCGCTGCCGCCAAGACGGCGACCCGGGTGGTGGGCGCGTACAGCCGGATCCGGTATCAGTTCCACACTCCCATCGTCGGTTTCGAGGGCGTCAGGGAAGCCCTGGCGGCGATCGCGGGCAATACCCTGGCCATGGAGGCTGCCAGACAGCTGATAATTTCGGAGCTCGACGCCGGCCGGCAGCCGGCAGTGGCGGCCAGCATAGTGAAATACAATCTCACGGATCGCTGCCGTCGGGTGATGGATCTGGCCATGGACCTGACGGCAGGCGCCGGTCTGATGCTCGGGCCGCGGAATCTCGTTGGCGAGTTTCACAAGTTCCCCCCTCTTGGCGTCACCGTGGAAGGCGCCAACATCCTGACCCGCAGCCTGATCACTTTCGGTCAGGGCGTGATTCGCTGCCACCCCACTCTCTGCAGGGAGATGGAGGCTATCTCTTTGGCGCCGGATCCCGGCCGGAGAGCCTTCGATCGGGCATTCGCCGTCCATCTGCGACACCTGGCCCGGAATGCGCTTCGGAGTTTCGTCCACGGACTCACCGGCGCCAGGCTCGCCGTCGCCCCAGCGCGTTCCCTCGATGGCCGCAGTTACCGCCAGATCGCCCGCCTGAGTGCCGCTTTTGCGCTGACCTGCGACGTACTGCTGTTGACGCTCGAGAACTCCCTCAAGAGGCACGAACGTATCTCGGCCCGCATGGCCGACGTTCTCAGCCAGATGTACATCGCCAGCGGTGTCCTGCGGCTGCTGGATCAGCTGGGTCGGGACGACAGCATGAACGACCTGAAGGACTGGGCCGTGGCCGATTGTCTGTGGACGGCCCAGGCTGCCCTGGAGGAGGTCTGCAACAACATGCCGGCACGCTTTGTCGGCAGACTGCTCCGTTTCCTGATATTCCCGCTCGGGCGGCCCTGGCGGCGTCCGTCGGACGGACTGGAGAACCGGCTGGCGCAGGTTGTCAGCGTGGCTTCCAGCGGGCGCGATCGACTGACCGCCGGGATCTATCTTCCCATGGATCCGGCGGAGCCTCTCTCCAGGCTGGAGACCGCTCTGCGCAAGGTCACGAACACGTCGCCGCTGGCGGACCGTCTCCGGGAAGGGGAGCGCATGAGGCTGGTGACGGAAGGTCCGCTCGACGAACGTATTGCGTCTGCGGTGGCCGCCCGATTGTTGTCGTCCACGGAAGCGGAGGATCTCCTGGCAGCCGAGCGGGCGCGGCTGGAGGCCCTCCGCGTCGACGAATTCGAGTCGGCAACTTTCGGAACTGGCAGGGCGGTCTAGCCGGAATACGGCCCGCGATCGGGCGGCTCCGGCCCCACGGCCAAACGGTTCAGGTGAAGCCGTTGCCGGTCCGGGTTAATCTTCCGCACTCAGTCACTGCCGGGAGCCAGTAGTCATGGACCTGAGCGAAGTTCGCCGCGAATACATCCGGGATCATCTCGAACGGGAGAACCTGGCGAACGATCCGATCGACCAGTTCGACGCGTGGTTCGAGCAGGCGCGGGCGGCCGGGGCTGCGGAGGTGAACGCTATGGTGCTTGCCACTGCCGGAGCCGACGGTCAGCCGTCCGCCAGGACCGTCCTGCTGAAATATTTCGATCGCAGGGGACTTGTTTTCTTTACCAACCTGGAGAGTTCGAAGGCTCGCCAGATAAGCGAGAAT
>JASFOT010000217.1:0-4709 GCA_050116375.1 Gammaproteobacteria bacterium
GCCGATCCCGTCCGGTCGTCGACCTGACGGCGATACGCTCGGGCAGGACGACCTGGTTCGTTTCAGGAAGCAGCTGCGACAGCGCGCCGAAGCCCTGCGGGCGGAGATTCGGGAAGGTCTTATCAAGTATGACGAAGACCAGTACCAGTCGATCGCGGATCGCGTCGGCGATTTCGAGGAAAAGTCAGTGGCCGACCTGCTGACGGATGTCGACCTCAGTGAGATCGATCGAGACGTCGTGGAACTCAAAGAGGTGGAGGCCGCGCTGACCGCCATCGCCGAGGGCACTTACGGTGTCTGCATCGACTGCGAGGAGCCGATTCCTGTCGAGAGGCTGGAAAGGCTGCCCAGCGCCCGACGCTGCCGCAACTGCCAGGAACGATTCGAGCATGCTGATCCGCGGCCGAGCTACCGGAGGCTTTAGCGGTATCCATGGCGGTCATGGGGAAGCAAGAAACGTCCGCTGTCGAGACCGAATCACCGCGGGGCTCAAAGGCGAGTTCACGGATAGGCCTGTCCGGATCGGGGCGCGCGCGTGTCCCGGTAGAGCAGGTCCTCGATCAACGCCGGTCCGTGAGAGACTTCACATCAGGGGCCCTGTCCCTCGAGCAGGTGAGCCAATTGCTCTGGGCGTGCCAGGGAGTCACCTCGGAAGACGGCAAGCGCACGGCACCATCCGCCGGTGCGCTTTATCCCCTTACGATCTGGCTGATTGCCCGCCGAATCACGGGTGTTCCAGAAGGCGTCTACCGGTACGATCCCCGGGCGGAAGGGCTGCAAACCCTGAAACTTGGTGATTTTGCCGATTCTGTTGCCGAGGCCGCCTTCGGTCAGCGATGGATTGCTGGCGCGCCGGCAATACTGGCCATCACCGCCGCAATTTCCCGGACGGCCGCGAGATATGGATCGCGCGCCGAGCGCTATGTTTTCATCGAAGCAGGTCACGCGGCCCAGAATGTTTACCTGCAGGTCCAGAGCCTCGGCCTCGGAACGGTGATCGTGGGCGCCTTCGACGATGCGGCAGTGGCGAACATCCTGTCCCTGCCGTCTGGTGAAACGCCCGTTGCGTTAATGCCGGTGGGCTGGCCTGACACGGTGGCGGTCTCAGCCGGCTGACGGTCAGGGGTCTTGAGCCGTTTCAACGGCGCGTCAGGGTCTTTTTCAGTTTCGCCAGGCTCAGCGTGTTGAGCACATCGGATGGGGATAGCCAGCCGCGACGTGCCTGATCGACGCCATAGCGCATGTAGCGGAGGTCCGCGGCACTGTGAGCGTCGGTGGAAATGACCACCTTGACCCCGGACTCCCGCGCCAGCCAGCATCCCTCGTCGTTCAGATCCAGTCGCGACGGCTGGGCGTTGACCTCCATGACGCAGCCGTTTTCGCGGGCTGCTGTCATGACTCGCTCGAGATCCAGTGCGCAGGGCGGACGTTCGTTGATCAGGCGCGCGGTGGGGTGGGCGAAGACGTGGAAATTGGGGTTGTCCATGGCACGCAGGACGCGTTCTGTCTGTGCCTTCTCCGACAGATCGAAGCCGTAGTGAATGGCGCACACTGTGAAGTCCAGCTGTCCGAGGACGTCGTCGGGAAGGTCCAGGGACCCGTCCTTCAGGATATCCACTTCCGCCGACTTCAGGAGCACGATGTCCTCGAGCTCATCGTTCAGCCGGTCAATCTCCTCGACCTGCGCCAGAAGCCGGTCCGCGTCCATCCCGTTCGCGACTCTCACGTGACGAGTATGGTCGTTGATTGACAGGTACTCATACCCCATCTCTGCCGCCGCACGAGCCATCTTCCGAATCGACAGCGTGCCGTCGGTAGCTTGCGTATGGCAGTGCAGGTCACCCCGGATATCGTCCGGTTCCACCAGCTTTGGCAATGAGCGCTTGCGGGCTTCCTCGATTTCGCCCCGATCCTCACGCATTTCCGGCGGTACCCAGGCCATACCGAGCCGCCGGTACACCTGGGCTTCTGTTTTTCCCGCGATCCGCTTGTCGGTCTTGAAAAGCCCGTACTCATTGAGCTTCAAGCCCCTGCTGACGGCGATTTTCCGAATCGCGATATTGTGGGCCTTTGAGCCCGTAAAGTAGAGCAGGGCGGCTCCCTGGCTGACCTGCGGCACGACGCGCAGATCCACCTGCATGCCGGAACGGAGCCTCACGGTGGAGCGGCCCGTTCCCTTGGAGACGACGTCCCGGACCTCGTCATAAGCGATGAATTCGTCCATGATCGGGGACTTCCGGCTCGCGGTCACCAGAAAGTCCAGGTCACCCACCGTATCCTTTCTGCGGCGGAAGCTGCCGGCGACAATGACCTCCCGTACCCCCTCGATCGCCTCGAGATAAGCGGCCAGCGACCGGGCGGTTTCCTCGGCCTGGGGCAACGGGGTGCGATCGGCCCGGCCGGCGATGTCTTCCAGGCCTTTAAGGATCGCCTTTTCCGTCTTTTCCCCGAATCCCGGGAGCTCCCTGATTTTGCCGCTCCGGGCTGCCCGACCCAGATCGTCAACGGAGCGGATGTCGAGCTCCTTGTGCAAGGTCTTGACCCTTTTCGGCCCGAGCCCCTGGATTTTCATGAGATCGCTGAGCTGGCCCGGCGTCCGGGATTCAATTTCCCTCAACAGCGGAAGTTTTCCGGTGCGAACGATGGTCGCGATTTTCCTGGCCAGGTCTTCGCCGATATTGGGCAACTCGGCGAGATCGGCCTTTTTCTCCACCAGGCGGGACATGGTCTCCGGATACCCGCGAATGGTGCGCGCCGCATTCCGGTAGGCGCGCACCCTGAACGGGTTGGCGTCCTCCAGTTCGAGGAGGTCTGCCAGCCGCTCGAAAATGTCCGCAATTTCGGCGTTGTGAACCGGCATCCGGGGATAAGCCCTGGCAAGGCCGACGCGCGACCGGGAGCGGATCGCAGCCGGACCTCGGGATTGTCCTGAAACGAGTATAGAAGGTCGGTGTCCGTCCGCCTTCCGCGCTTGATTCCGCGGATCTGCTCCCTGGGTACACGACCCGCTCGCGGGAAAATCTGCCGCGGCAGGACAGTGTGACGCCGGGCATTGTCTGCCTCCTCACTCTGGGGTAACGTCCAGACTCCGGCACGACCGAGACGGATCCGGGTCAGATGAGTTTGCGAGAACAAGTGGAACGGTTACTCCCCGGCTGGGAAAGCTGGTACCCGAGCCTGTTCGATGCGGCCCGGGATCTGGGTCTGATCCGCGCCAGGGTCTGCCCCCCGTCGTCGCTGCTTCTGTCCAGTCGCCATTCGGGAATCCGCCAGGAAGCCGAGAACGCCCACCGGGAACGGTGGGGCGGCACCACCGAGTTTGTTCCCACCCGCGCCCGAAAGAGGCGTCGTCGCAAAGGAAAGCGGCCCGCCTGATCCGCGGGCTGTCACCGGAGACCTATCGTGCCGTCGGCCGGGGCCGCGGTCGCGGCCGAGCGGGCAGAGGCGTGGGCCGAGCTCCCGGCGGTCTCGCCCCCGGGGGTCTGTTGGCAGGCGGCCTGTAGTTGGGCGGGCGGTGGCGGGGCGGCACGACCACCGTGCCGTAGTAATAATCGCGCCGGTGATAATACGGATCGTTCCATCCGGAGCCGTAGTAATACGAAGTACTGACGCTTGTTCTTCCGCCCCCGGTGGATTCGCACCCGGCGGAGACGGTGGCCAGGATCACCAGGCCGGCGAGGCAGAGGGCGGTGACGAGGGGGCCATTCATTGTTCGTCCTCCTCTGTTTCCGGATACGTCCAGCGAAGCAAACCGACCGGTGTGCCCTCGGGGTCGGCGACAATGGCGATGTCCCCGCCGAGCCGCTCCGGGGCCGGGGGAAGGAGCACCTTCCCACCGAGCCGTTCCGCCTCGGCGACGGATGCGGCCACGTTCTCGACCCGCACGAAACCGACCCAGGTGGGCACAGACTCCGAGTCTTCCGGAAGCAGACCGACACCGGCCCGGGAATAGCCCTGCGACGAAAGCATGTAGTCCAAGAGTTCCGGTGTGTCCTCGTTTTCGTACACGTCGTAGCCGAACACCGTCTGATAGAACTCGGTCGCAGGATCCAGTTTCGAGGTAAAGAGCTGATACCAGATAAATTCACCGACCGCCGCCTGGAATTCGCCCGGGTCGCCGCTGCTGGAGCGCAGGACCCCGACAATGGCCCCATCCGGATCGGCCAGGATGGCGAATTCGCCCCTCTCGGGCATGGAGCGACGGGGCAGCAGCGCTTCACCGCCGCGCCCTGCGACCGCGGTTTCGACGGAGGCCACGTCATCGACGGATGCGTAATAGACCCATGTGCCGTAGGCCTGTCCCTCGTCCGGCGGATCGCGCAGGGCGAGTCCGGATACGGCGATATCATCCTGGTAAAACATCCCGTACGGTCGTGCGCTGCTGACCTGGCGCCAGTCCCATCCGAACAGCCCGGTGTAGAAGCTGCGGGCTTTCGCGATATCGGTGGTGAAAAGATCAGCCCAGACGAATTTGCCGGGCAGACGCAATTCCGTGGGAGGATCGTTCAGGGGCGGTAGCGGCGGAAACTCGCGCTCCTGGGCCGCCGACGGCAGACAGAAAAAAACCAGCCCGAAAAGCGTGGCAACGGATTTCCGCACCCTGATTGTCATAGATTCATACCCCGGAAAACGCTCTCGACATTATTCACCATAGAGCCAACGTTGGCCATTGGAGGTTGTGAGCGTCGAAACTTAGCTACCGGGAGCAG
>JASFOT010000218.1:0-4695 GCA_050116375.1 Gammaproteobacteria bacterium
CGCTCTCGCTTATCGATCGCGACGTTGTCCCACGAGGTTTTTTTCTCGGAGGGAGTATCTCCCGCAGTGTTGTAGGGATTCCCCGCGCCCGAGTAGGGTGACCGCGCTCCTGACCCTTTCCTGGCGGGATTGACGAGAGACATCTTTCGCACGTGTCGTCCCGACTGGTCGTAGGGATCACGACCCTCTACCGTGGGACGTCGGGACACCATCTCGGAGGGCAGGCGACCGGTCGTTTCCGCCAGCCCGCGTCGAATTATCCCGTCCACTTCGCCGCCCGACGAATCGTCTCTGACGGACTTTTTCCAGCGACCAAATACCATCTCACTTCCCCCCGGAATGGCCTGGCAATCGTGTTGTGGATTTCCCCAAGCACAGTCTAGAACGGAGATTCCAGGAAAATCTGTGACTTACGTCACATCGGGATGTCTTTGCGGGGGAGCTGGGCTTCGTTTCCGCTTCACGGGAAGGGCCGCCAGTCGAAGCAGCTGGATACCGAGCCATGGGCTCAGGACGAGCACCCAGGCGGGGAGAAAGCCGGTCGCCAGGTCGCCGAAAATGTCTGCATAGAGTTGCCCGACGCCAGCGCCTTCCTGGGAATAGTCACCGAGCAGAGCCTGACCCGTAAAGTAGATGGCCACGGGAAGCACGAAAAAGCCGATGGGCAGCAGCACTCCGGCGAGAATCAGTTCCCTCCGGATCCACGGTCGGCTGACCTCAGGGTGGCTTGGCTGTTGCGAAGTCACGGTAATTGCGATTCTCTTTTCCGGGCGGCAATGCCGGCCAGAATGGTATCGCAGACCAAGGCTGCCAGGGACCGGATTTCCTCCTTCGTCTGCGGCGAAAGTTTTCTCGTGCCGAGAATCAGCATTGTCAGACCGTGGACGGATGCCCAGCAGGAAAGCACCACGGCCTCGGTGCTGGGCCCCGCGAACACGCAACTTTGCCGGCCTTCGTCGATGATCTGGTAGATCTCCGCGTAGGCGGCCTCGGCGGTCTCGTGCAGGGTCTCGTCGATATCGTCGGATTTCATCATTCCGCCGAACATCAGCCGTGTACGCTCCGGGTTGTCGGTGGCCCACATGACGTAGGCGATGCCGGCGTCCCGTAGCTGTGAAACAGGGTCGCCGGGATGGCTTTCGCGGGCCTCCCGGATCATCTGAGCCAGTTGCTCGAAGCCTGCCTGGGCGACAGCTTCCATGAGGGCGGCCTTGTCCCGGAAGTGGCGGTAGGGGGCAGCGTGGCTGACGCCTGCGCACTGACAGACCTCCCGCAGGCTCACGCCCGAGGCGCCGCGCTCCTCCAGCAGGTTTTCGGCGGCTCGAACCAGCGTTCGATGCAGGTCGCCATGATGATAGGGACGCGGATGGTTGCAGCGGCGTTTCGTGTGATTCATCAACCTGCTGATCTCTGGTAACTGGCAGGCAGTCTACCATAGATGTTGACAACGTAAACATCTATGTTTACGCTGCCAACATACCCAGTTTCGGCGTTTACCTCCATGCATTTCCAGCTCAAGGGTTCTGTTCTGGCCGGCCTGGGGCTCGTCCTCCTCGCCGGCTGCGGGGAGCCCCCGGGTGCCCAGAATCGGGACGACACGACTCGCTCCGTCCGGGTAGCCCGGGTCAGCGTTCTGGACAGCGCCCGCGAGATTCGGGTGTCGGGTTTCACGAGGGCCGGACGACGGGCAACCCTGGCCTCGCTTGTGTCCGGGACCCTGGTCGAGCGTCCCGCCGAACTCGGGCAAGTCGTCCGGGCCGGCGAACTGGTCGCCCGGCTGTCCAGCCCGGAACTGAAACCCGCGGTGTCCACCGCTGACGCGCGGGTCCGCGAGCTCGGGATCCGTCTAGACCAGCTGGAACGGGACGTTAGCAGGGCAGAGGAACTCCGCGGGCGCGGCCTCATCAGCGAGGAGGACCTGGAGCGGGTCCGAACGGAGCGGGACGCCACTCTCGCGCTGCGCGATCTGGCGCTCGCGAGTCTGGCGGAGGCCCGCAACCGGCTGGCAGAAGCCACGCTGACGGCACCTTTCGACGCCACGGTTGACGAGACCCTGTTCGAGCCTGGCGAGTTCGTGGCTGCGGGCCAGCCGATCATCCGCCTGAGTGGCGTCGGCGACCTGGAAGTCGAGCTTGAAATCCCGGAGACCTTGATAGACCGTTTCGCCCCCGGTCAGGACGTGACCCTGACCTTGTTCTTCCTCGGCAACAGGGAGGTCAGGGGCCGGGTCATCCACGTCGGTGATTCCGGAGGTGCTCCCGGCGGCCTTTTCCCGGTTGAAATAGGCCTGGCCGACGAGCCGGGGCTGAGGCCCGGGCTCACCGTCGAGCTGGTACTGCCGGTCGAGGCCGAGGCGGGACTGGCGGTTCCGCTGGCCGCCATACTCGACCCCGGCACCGCTCAGCCGAGGGTGTTCCGGATCGACGAGGGTCGAGTGGAGCCCGTTTTCGTAGAGGTGGGTCAGCTTTACGGAAACCGGGTCGCCGTCACAGGGCCGCTGTCTCCCGGTGACGAGGTTGTGGTGACCGGGCTGAGTTCGCTCACACCCGGACAGCGGGTCGAGGTCCTGCGATGAGACTGATCGACGTCGCTGTCCGGCAGCGGCGACTCGTTCTCGCCGTGGCGGCGGTCCTGTCCCTGGTGGGAGCCGCTGCATGGGAGGGAATGATCCGGCAGGAGGATCCGTCGTTTCCCTACCGGGCCGGCTTCATCCTGGTGGCGTACCCCGGCGCCGATCCTGAACGGGTGGAGCGACTCGTGCTGGAGCCGCTGGAGGAAGAACTGGCCGAGATCGAGGAAATCGATTACATCCAGTCCACGGTTCGTACCGGCCAGGTTGCCATTCGGCTTCGTCTCAGGGATTACGTCTACGACACCGATACTCAGTGGGACCGCGTGCGCGTGGCTGTGGAGCGTGCCCGCCAGCAGTTCCCGGACGGCGTCAGCGAGCCGATCGTTGACGACCGCCTGGTGGACAATGCCAGCGCCACTATCGTCGTCGCGGGCTCGGCCGATCTGATCGAGCTGGCCCGCAGCGCAGAAAGGATCGAGAAACGACTGTTCCGACTTGACGGGGTTTCCCGCGTCGAGGTGATTGGCGATCCCGGTGAGCAGGTCACCATCGCCTACAAGGATTCCGTAGCGCGACGCCTGGATCTGTCCCCGGAATCCCTGGCCACCCAGCTGAGTGCGCGCAACCAGGTTCGCGGCGGCGGCACCGTGCTCGTGGCCGGCAAAACGGCGTCCCTGCGTCCGGAGTCGGAGTTCCGTTCCATCGACGAAATCCGCTCCACGCCGGTGGCCCTGCCGTCCGGCCGCACCGTGCCTTTGTCCGAAATCGCCGAGGTGCGACATGGCCCCCGGGAACCCGGTGACGAGTTCATGTGGGTAAACGGTCGTCCTGCCGTAGGTCTGGCGGTCATCGTCGAGAGGGACAAGGTTCACGTGGTGGACTGGGGACGGCGGCTGAACGAGTTTGTCGAGGGGCTTCGGCCGGAGTTCGCTCCCCTGGACCTGGACATCATCCTCTTTCAGCCGGACCACACCGAGGGTCGTCTGCGGGAACTCGGCTTTTCCCTGCTGCTCGGCATCGTCATTGTTGCCGGAATTCTGTTCCTGTCCATGGGGGTCCGGCTGGGGGCCCTGGTGGCATCCGTGGTGCCGCTGGTCACGTTGTCCGCGCTGGCCCTCTACGCCATCGGCGGCGGCGTTCTCCACCAAATGGCGATCGCGGGGATGGTGATCGGTCTCGGAATGCTTGTCGATAACGCTATCGTCATGGCAGAGAACATCCAGTGGCATCTGGACAGGGGGCTGCCCGCCAGGGAGGCCTCCGTGGTCGCCGTCAGGGAGCTGGCAGGTCCGCTGGGTTCAGCTACGGGCACCACCGTGGCCGCCTTCGTTCCCATGTTCATTGCCAAGGGAAATACCGCGGACTTTACCCGCATGATTCCCGGCATGGTGATGCTTATGCTGGCGGTCAGTTACTTCTACGCCGTGCTGGTCACGCCCGCCTTGTCCGAGATCGTGCTCAAGCCTGCCTCCTCGTCCCGGGAAGGTCTGGCATCCCGCCTTGGCCGACGACTGGGTTCACTGGCGGTGAGCCACAGCAGGTGGGTTCTGGCTGTGGCGGCTTCGCTGGTCGCCCTGGCGATTTTCGGCGCCAAATTCGTGGACCGCGATTTCTTTCCCGATACGGCCCGGAACGAGATGATCGTCAATCTCAATTTCGCCGAAGGCACCCACATCAGCACCACCTCTGACGCCGCGGTACTCATGGCGGACGCCATGCTTCAGCTCGACGAAGTCACGGATGTCTACGCCTGGGCGGGGTTTTCCGGACCCACGTTCTACTACAACCTGACGGAAAACCCCCGGAGCCCCCACATCGCCCGGCTTGCCGTGATTGCCCGGGACGTGGACGATTTGCCGGCGATATTCGAATGGGTCCGTATTTACGCCCATTCGGAGCTCCCCGATGTAGAGGTGGTCCCCCAGCGGCTGGGGCAGGGGCCACCGGTGCAGGCACCCATCGAGATCCGCCTGTTCGGTGACAGCTTCGATATGCTGCGCCGCGCCAGCGAACAGGTCATGGAACTGGTTCGGGAAACACCGGGCACTGCCGACGTCCGGGAGTCTCTGGGGACGGGTACCCCGACCCTGGTATTCGAGATCGGAGATGCTTCTGCGGCAAGG
>JASFOT010000219.1:0-4693 GCA_050116375.1 Gammaproteobacteria bacterium
TCTGGGTGAATCTGTCCATCGGCGCCATTCTGGCGACTCTGGTGATGTACCTGTTCCTGCGCTCCGGTCGAGCCACGGCGGTGGGTGTGATCGGTATTCCCATATGTACGATTGCCGCCTTTATCGGACTTCTGGCGACGGGTCGCACCGTCAACGTGATTTCGCTGGCCGGAGTCGCCTTCGCCATCGGGATGACGCTGGACAACAGCATCGTGGTCATTGAAAGCATCGAGCTGGCGCGCCGCAAGGGCCTCGATCGCTTCAGATCGGCAGTGGAGGGCGTCAGCGGCGTCTGGTCTGCCGTCCTGGCATCCACGCTGACGACGATCCTGGTGTTCGCGCCGGTCCTGTTCATCAAAGAGGAGGCAGGACAGCTCTATTCGGATATTGCAATTGCGATCTCCGCGTCGATTCTCGCTTCCATGCTGGTGGCGATCACGCTCATCCCCACGGCGGCCGCCCGGCTCAAGTTCGGCACCGAGGCCAGGCACGGTCCCACGGCCGACTCCGGTGGGCGTCTGATCAACATGATCGACGGGCTGATCAGCCATCCGGGAAGGCGCATGGTGACCATCGTCTCGACGATCGGCCTGAGTCTCGCCGTCATCTTTTTCCTGACGCCGGCCGCGGAGTATCTGCCGGAGGGGGAGGAGCCCAAGACTTTCGCCTCCTTGAGTGCGCCACCCGGCTACAACCTGGAGACCATGGCCGAGATCGGCATGGAGATCCAGGATTACTTCCTGCAGTACGTAGGCGATGATCCAGACCGGTTCGAGCGGGGCGAGACAGACGTGCCGGCGATCAAATACCTCAACGTTCGTATCAACCCGGACGGTATGCGGATCATCAGCGAGGCCGTCGACCCCGGACGTATCGACGACCTGATGAATGCCATCACGAGAAAGTACCGGGAATATCCGGGTATGCGAGCGTTCGCCGCTCGGGGCTCGATCATCACCAGCAACGACGGCGGCACCCGGAGCATCAATCTCGATATTTCCGGGCCCAACCTGGCCGTTATCTACGACGCCGCCCTGGCCGTGTACCGTCGCGCCGAGGAGGTTTTCGAGAATCCTCGTATCCAGTCGCGGCCGTCGTCCCTGTCGCTTTCGCAGCCGCTGGTCGAGGTGCGACCCGACTGGGAGCGCGCCGCCGAGCTGGGCATGGACGCGGGCAGCGTGGGGTATACGGTTGCGGCGCTGACCGACGGTGCCTACGTCGACGAGTTCTTCCTGGCCGACGACAAGATCGACATCTATCTTTTCGGCAGCGATCGCGGCGAGTCCCGCCTGGACACGCTGGGTCAGCTTCCTGTGTTCACGCCCCAGGGCACCGTCCTGCCGTTATCCGCCATCGCCACCATCCGCGAGACGGTGGATACGAGCACCGTTCGCCGCATCAACGGCCAGCGAACCGTGACCCTCAATATCATCCCGCCGGCCAGTATTCCCCTGGAGACGGGCGTTGGCATCGTGCGGGAGGAGATCATCGGGGCGATGCGAACGAGCGGGGCGATTCCGGCGGAAGTGAACGTGGATATCTCGGGTGCCAGCGATCAGCTCGACGCCACGAAGGCAGCCCTGGCCGCTAACTATCCCGTGGCCCTGATCATCGTTTACCTGCTGCTGGTCGCGATTTTCAAGAACTGGGGTTATCCGTTGCTGATCATGACGACCATACCGCTGGGTATCGCAGGCGGCATCGTCGGGCTGGTGCTGATGAACGCGGTGGGAGCGGCGTTGCCGGCCATCGGTGTCGAGGGCTTTCACCAGCCCTTCGACATGATCTCCATGCTCGGCTTCCTGATCCTGATGGGTACCGTGGTCAACAACCCGATTCTGATCGTCGACCGGGCCAAGCGGATCATGGAGGAGGGGGCAGCCAGCGCCCAGGAAGCGGTGCGCGAGGCGGTGCACGTCCGTTTCCGGCCCATCGCCATGTCCACGCTGACCACCATTTGCGGCCTGTCGCCGCTGGTATTCATGCCCGGCGCCGGAACCGAACTCTACCGCGGCGTAGGTGCCATCGTGCTGTTCGGCATCCTGGGAGCCGCCATCGTGTCTCTCACCATGCTGCCGGCGCTCACCGTGACGGTACTGGAGTGGCGGAAGCCGCGACCGACCGGCGAAACGTCGGCGCGCGTGGGGCCGGCCGTTACCGGACGCTGATCTCCATCGACGCCCGCGGTCTGGCTGAAGGCGGTATCGGTCAGCTCTCGAAATCGACCCAGGCGAGGTTTACTGTCTCGTCCACCGTCCCGTCGCCGTCATAGTCCATATCGAACCTGACCTGGGTATCGGACAGCACCGTCATGTTGATGGTCGCCCCGTTGGCTCCGCGAATAAAGAGGACGCCCGAATCAGGGTTACCTTCGCCAAAGCCGCTGAAGGGCTCGCGAACCACGAAACTGACAGAGCCACCACGCCGTGGCAGATCGACCCGCCCGCTGGACGTCACCGAGAATGCGGGAGGTTGTGAACTCTCGTCCACGGTCAGCGTCGTGGAGTAGTTCGACAGATTGGCGGTCCGGCTGCCGTCGGTTACCGACAGATACGGGCTGGAGAGGGAAGCCGTTGTCACGGGATAGCCCGTGGTGTCCACCATGATGGAAAAGCCGCCGTTGACGGAGGTGGTTTCTCCGGCTTCCTGAACGGTGAATGTCCGGAAATCCAGTGTCGCGCCGAGGGCGAAAAACTCGGTGGCGAAGTCTCCAGAGATCATATCGATCGTCAGGGTCAGATTACCGTTTACGACCTGCCCGTCGCCCTCGTCGCAATTGTTGAACCGAAGCGTGATCGTGTCGCCGGCGCTTAGAGTTTCCGGGTTCGAGATATCGCCGGACACGGTCACTGTCCCGCTGACCGCACACGGCGTCTCCTCCGGGCCGATGGCCACGGCTATGAGCGAACCGGCATCGAGCGTGCCCGCCAGGCCGGCCTTGGCTGCGATAGTTGCTGCGGATTTCGAGAGCGTCGGGCTCGAAGGCCCCGCGGCCCCGATCAGGCCACTGGTGCCGAAGTCGCCCAGGCTGGCGGTCTCGCCGATGGACTCATAGACATCGCTCGCGATATCGACGGCATTTTCGGGCGTGATGTCAGCGTCCGTAGTGGCCGGAGCGCCGCCGCCACCGCCGCCGCCACCGCCGCAACCGGCGAGTCCGGACAGAACACACGCGATGACGAGGATTTTCAGGGAGCTGTTCATGGAACGAGGCCCTCCGAGTCAGCGGTAGGGATCCGCCGGCTCAAAAAAATGAAAGTGTGAATACTAGTCTAGGATCGCCAGGTGATCGGCGAACGTGACGTGCGTCACACATTATGTCCGGATAAATACGACCGATGATTTCCGGGGAGTCCGGTCGGACACCGTGCCGATCCGGCCGTTTGACATAATGCGTCAGCAGCATGGTCATCAGACCGGCCGATGGCTCATCGCGTTCAGGCAACTGCTCCGTGACATCTGGAAGGGCGGATTTTTCGAAAGGTATGAGTTGTGGGGTCAAGGCCCGATTTGAGAGGGGAATCACATTGGCTTACGACATCAGGGACAAGGTGGTGCTGGTCACCGGTGCCAACCGCGGCATCGGTCGAGCCCTGGCCGAGGGTCTCATCGACCATGGCGTTGCCAGTGTCTATGCAGCCGTGCGCAACAAGGAGAGCGCAGCGCCGCTGGTGCAGAAGTACGGAGAAAAGATCGTCCCGCTGCGACTCGACCTGGAGGATCCGGGTTCGATTGCGGATGCCGCAGGGATCGCAACGGACGCGGAGGTCGTGATCAGCAACGCCGGCGTCCTGACCAGGACCTCGGCCCTGGACGAAGACGCAGTACGCTCGCTGGAATACGAGATGAGGGTCAACGTCCTCGGCCTGATCCGCATGGCCCAGGTTTTTGCGCCCACCCTGAAGGCCAACGGCGGCGGCGTATTGGTGCAGCTCAACTCGGTGGCCTCCATGATGTGCATCCCCGACTTTGCTACCTACTGCGCCTCCAAGGCTGCGGCCTACTCGATCACGCTGGGGCTCAGGCAGCAGCTTCAGGCCCAGGGTACCCGCGTGCTGAGCGTCCATCCCGGCCCCATCGCCACGGATATGGCGGATACGGCAGGAATTGCCGAGATTGCCGAGCCGCCGTCGCTGGTGACCGAGGCGGTCCTCGCCGCCCTGGAGGACGAGGATTTTCATGTCTATCCCGACACAATGGCCAGGCAGATCGGAGCGGCTTACCAGGGCTTTGCCGAGAACGTCATCGAGGGCAGCCCCGTCAAAGGTTGAAGAGCTCTGGCTCGTTCCGTAGCAGGGTCGATCCCGGCTAGTCGCGATTGCCAGTGGTTGGCGGCAGGACTTTCATAGCGCCCGTCAATATCTCCGACGCCTCTGACGGGACGCCGAGCCGCTCCGCGAGCTGTCGTTCCAGCCCGAAGAATTGTTCCGCGAGCCGATTCAGCGCATACCACTTGGCCGTGGCCAGGGCGGCTTCACCTCGAGCGAGCCGGAGGAGCCGCTCACGATCCTGATGAATCAGATCGACAGCTTCTTTCGCTCCGATATCGATCGCAATCTCCGGGGCGGCCTCCCTCGAGTAGCCCCGCAGCGGATTGAGTTCCGCCTGGTAGCTGGCCGGGATGAACTCGTTGACGACGAGGGGGTAATCGCCCTGCAGGAGCTTTACCTGGTCCAGTAGCACCTGGGGCGCC